>JBBSNV010000647.1:0-1501 GCA_038260375.1 Reyranellales bacterium | reverse complement strand
TTCCCGGAGGCGACGAAGGAGCAGGCGCGCCAGGCATGTCAGGCCGCGCGCGCCGCCGCTGAGCAATGGCGCGCCACGCCCGCGCCGATTCGCGGCGAGATCATCGGCAACATTGGCGCGGCCATCGCGCGCGAGAAGGAAGCGCTCAGCCGCCTGGTGACGCGCGAAATGGGCAAGACGCTCAAGGAAGCGCGCGGCGACGTGCAGGAGGCGATTGACACCTGCCACTTCTTTCAGTCGGAAGGGCGGCGGCTGTACGGCCAGACCGTGCCGTCCGAGATGCCGCGCAAGGAACTGATGACCTACCGCCGTCCGCTCGGCGTGGCGGCAATCGTGACAGCGGGCAACTTCCCGATAGCCGTGCCAAGCTGGAAAATCATTCCGGCGCTGCTGACCGGCAACACAATCGTGTGGAAGCCGTCCGAAGACTGCCCGGCGGCATCCTATGCCTTTGCCAAACTCATGGAAGAGGCCGGATTACCGACCGGCGTACTGAATGTCGTGTTCGGCGGCGGCAAGGACGGCGCAGGTCAGTTCCTGGTCGAACTGATGGACGAACGCGACGAGCAGGGCACCAAGCGAATCGACAAGTTCGCGTTTACCGGCTCCACGGCGGTCGGGCGGCAGATCGGCGAAGTGGCTGGCCGCAATCTGATCACGCCGACGCTGGAACTTGGCGGCAAGAATCCGCTGGTGATCATGCGCGACGCCGACCTCGACAATGCTGTGCAGGGCGCACTGTGGGCTGCGTTCGGCACGGCTGGGCAACGCTGCACCTCGGCCGGCAATGTCATCCTGGACGCGCCGATTGCCGAAGAGTTCACACGGCGATTCGTTGAGGCCGCGCAGGCGATCAGGATCGGCGATCCGTTGCAGCACGAGGACGTGCTGTACGGCCCATTCATCAACGAGCGCTTCTTCCGCAACTGGCAGCAGCATTACGACTGGGGCAAGGCTGACGGCGCGACGCTGCTGCACGGACAGGGCCGCGTCACCACCGATGCGAAACCGCAGAACTTTGTCGGCGATCCTGACGCGGCTTTCTTCGGCTGGCCGACGATCTGGGGCGACGTGACGCCAGACATGAAGATCTTCAAGACCGAGGTATTCGGCCCGACGATCAATCTCGTCACGGTTGACGGCATTGACGAAGCGGTTGCGGCGGCCAACAGCGTCGCTTATGGCCTCAGTTCGGCGATTTACACGAACCACCGCGAGTGGGCCTACCAGTTCAAGGAAGGCATCCGGGCGGGCATGACCAGCATCAACAACTCGACCACTGGCGCGGAGGCGCACATGCCGTTCGGCGGCGTAAAAGGCTCCGGCAACGGCACGCGCGAAAGCGGCATCTGGGTGATCGAGAGCTACACCTACTGGCAGGCCGTGAACGACGACATCAGCGGCAAGCTGCAACTAGCGCAGATGGACACCGGCTACCTCGAACCCAAGTCGGCCTTCAGTGTGGATGCGCTGCTGGCGGGCGATTGACGCTTCGGCAGAC
>JBBSNV010000646.1:0-1502 GCA_038260375.1 Reyranellales bacterium | reverse complement strand
CTGGGTCGGCGCTGGTGATCGACAGATTGGCCGGCTTGATCAACAACCAGTGCAGGCCCGACACCGCGATGCCGGCATCCTTGGCGGCGCGGCGAATGGCGGTACGCTGATTGGCGCCGATCAGATGCGGATTGTCGTCGAACGTGAACGGCGCCACTTCCAAGCCCTCGTAACCCAGCGCAGCGGCGTAGTCGCATTGCTTGGCGAAGTCGAGTTGGGCGATCACTTCATTGCACAAAGAAAAGCGCATCACATCTCCAGTTTCACGACAACATTATCGGCGGCCGAGCGCAGCGCCGCTTCCAACAGCCGCGCCATCGTAACACCGCCGTCCAATTCGTCGCCGCTGTTTTGTCCGCTGTCGATCGCGGCCAAGAATTGACGCAGCTCCTCGGTGACCACCGCGACCGGATCGGCGGCGGCAGCAGTAAACGGCGGCGCCTCGGCAAAGCGCGGTTGCCAGATCGCACCATCCTGCACATGCGCAACGGCGCGATGGCTCATGGTCTCGGCGGCGTAATCGATCTCGACCACGCCCAGGCTGCCACTGATCGCGATTTCTTTCGAGGTGATGGCGCCTGGCACCACCGCATCGGGCCAGCGACCGGGCTGGATCGTGCCGCTTTCGATCTGCGCCACCGCGCCGCTCCTGAATTGCAGCACGATCGACGCGAAATCCTCTAAGCCGCGGCCGAAATGATCGCGCGTCACGGCATAGAGCGAGCTTGGCTTTTCGCCCAACAGCCAGACGAACAGATCGAGGAAATGCACCGCATCGTTGAGTAGCGCCCCGGCATCGGCTCGCGTGCGCTTGATGCCGGCGAAGCGGCCGGTCAGCACGCGCAACTTGCCCAGCGCGCCTTCGTCCAACAATTTGCGCAACGCCACGGTCTTGGGGTGATAGCGGAAATAATAGCCGCCACGCACCAACGCGTTGTGGCGCACCGCCAGCGCCGCCAGGTCGCGCGCCTGATCCAGCGAGGTGACGATCGGCTTTTCAATCAGCACCGGCTTGCCGGCCGCCAACACCACCGAAGCGATGGCGTAATGGGTGTCGCTTTGTGTGACGATGTCCACCGCATCGCAATCGGCCAGCGCGCTGCGAAAATCATCCACAGTCCGTATGTCGGGTGCGATCTGGCGGGCTGCGGCCAATGCCTCCGGCTGCTTATCGGCCAAGATCAGGCTTTCGGCCTGCCCCAGGGCCAGCCAGGCGCGCAAATGGGTGGCGCCGAACGCGCCATAACCGATTTGCAGAATGCGCCGGCGCGCGTTCATTATGCCGTTGCCGGGCAGTTTGTTGACACGTTCGGCACCCGCCTCTATCGTCCTAAGTAACCAACTGGTTATTTCGTAATGACTGGACGCTGCCGTGTAAAGCCGCGGCCATGCAATCGACAAAAAACTTACGCAGGGAGAGCATCATGAAATTCACTCGTATCGCGACCATCGCCACGGCGGCCATTGCCGGCGCGGCGCTGTTCGCCGGCGCCGCCGTGGCG
>JBBSNV010000645.1:0-1505 GCA_038260375.1 Reyranellales bacterium | reverse complement strand
GCACCACCGCGCTGATGATCGCCGCGCGGCGCGGCGCCACCGGCCTGGTCGATGTGCTGATCCGCAACAAGGCCGACGTCAACAAGACCGACTACACCGGCCGCACCGCGCTGACCTTCGCCAAGCAGAACAGGAAGACGGCGGTAGCGCGGCTGATCGAAAACGCCGGCGGCAAGGAATAGCGGCGGAGGCTGTGTCGCGCGTGGTCGCGATGGTTGATAGCGTCGCTGCGATCTGAGTAAACTAACGTTTTACCAGGAGCTGAAAAATGGCAGACAACAAGGCTAAGCGTGGCAAAGCTGATCGCAGCAAGATCGCAGCCGGCGAGAAATACGAAGTCGACTATGCGGCTAAGAAAGCCAAGACGACCCCGGCTGCGGTGAGGGCAGCGATCAAGAAGGTCGGCAACGCGCGGCCAGCTGTGGAAAAAGCCCTGGCCAAGAAGAAGCGATAGACAAGCGCGTGCGGCAATAAAAAAGGGAGCGCCAAAGCGCTCCCTTTTTGTCTAGTGGCTAGCCGCTTTTAGTAACGCGACAGCAGCGAGCGCAGCGGCTCGGCGCCGGGGTTGGAGAAGCGGCCGTCGAACAGGATCGAGCGGTTGGTCGGCGCGCCGCCGTAATAGAGCTTGTTCCAATCGCTGTCGGGCGACACGTACGAGCCTTCCAGCGCGCCGCCGGCGAACAATCCGACCGACTTGGCGTAGGCCACGATGTCGGCACCCGCCGCCGTGGTGGTGCTGCCGCCGACGCCGGCGCCCAGGCTGACCACGGTGACGCCCGCTTCGGCGCCGAACTTGAACTTGTCCTGCAGCAGGGCATTCAGGCCCTTGTCGGTCAGCACGATCAGGATCGATTCCGACACCTTGGCGCCGATCTGGAAGCCGACGCTGCCGGCGCCCAGAAAATAGAACGCCGGGTAGCTCCAGCGGTTGGGGCCGGTGCGCACCAGCATAACGCCGCGCCCGCCGGCGCCGCCGACGATGAAGCCCGCTTGCACCATGTTGGGGAAGATCACCACCGCCTTGGCGCGCGGTAGCAGGCGCGCCACGTCGGGGAAGTCAGGGCCGGTGATCAAGGTAGTGGCGGTCTTGGTGGCATCGTTGACCAGCGCTTGGCGTTCGGCATCGGCCATGGCCGGTGCGGTCGCAGCAAGGCCGAGCCCGATAACGGTGGCGGCCAGCAGCAACGGGCGGGCGAAATTCTTGAACATATTGAAGCTCCCTGAAAACGTGGCGATGAAGAGTGGCGACCAGTGCAGAGGATGACTGGGATACAACGCAAGACTGGCCGATTAGTTTAGCGGAATTGTGGCGCGCGGTAAATTTACGCCATGACCTTAAGGCGTTGAAAAACCCCGACGAATCGGTTTCCGGTAAAAGGCATTAGCATATTGCCAAGGCTATTGGCCGCCCGGTTCGAAGTTTCCCAGTAGCGTTGCAGCCGCGCGCAGGCAAAGCCGTTGAAGCCCAAGTAGCGCACCACATCGTCGGTGGCGAACTGGTATTC
>JBBSNV010000644.1:0-1507 GCA_038260375.1 Reyranellales bacterium | reverse complement strand
GTCCACGGCCTCCAGGTGGCCACCGAACTGCACCGCTTCATCGAAGGCCAGGTGCTGCCCGCCATCGGTATGGCGAGCGCGCCATTCTGGAAAGGGTTCGACGCCCTCGTGCACGATCTGGCGCCGAAGAACCTCGCACTGTTGGCCGAGCGCAATCGCCTGCAAAAGGAACTCGACGACTGGCACCGTGCACACCCGGGCCGCATCACCGACATGCCGGCCTACCGCGCCTTTCTGGAGAAGATCGGCTACCTGCTGCCGCAACCCAAGGAAGTCAAGGCCACCACCGCCAACGTCGATGCCGAACTGGCGCGCCAGGCGGGTCCGCAACTGGTGGTGCCGATCCTCAATGCCCGCTACGCGCTGAATGCCGCCAATGCGCGATGGGGCTCACTCTACGACGCGCTGTATGGCACCGATGCCATTCCCGAAGCCGGCGGCGCCGAAAAAGGCGAGGGCTACAACCCGGTGCGCGGCGCCAAAGTGATCGAGTTCGCGCGCGAACTGCTCGACCGCATCGCGCCGCTTGACAACGGATCGCACAAGAACGCCACCGGCTACCGCGTCGACGGCGACGGCAAGCTGGTGATTGCGCTGCAAAGCAGCAGCACGGGCTTGAGCAAGCCAGTCGCATTCGTCGGCTACCAGGGCGATGCGGCGGCGCCGACATCGCTGCTGCTGCGCCACAACGGCATCCATGTCGACGTTCGCATCGATCGCAGCACCACCATCGGCAAGACCGATCCGGCCGGCATTTCGGATGTGGTGATGGAAGCCGCACTGTCCACCATCCTCGACCTGGAAGATTCCGTCGCAGTGGTCGACGCGGCCGACAAGGTGCTCGCGTATGCGAATTGGCTCGGCCTGCAGCAAGGCACGCTCACCGAAGAGGTGACCAAAGGCGGCAAGACTTTCACGCGCGGGCTCAATCCCGACCGCGAATACACGGGGGGCTATGGTGCATCCGAGGTCGGCGCCCATGTCGGCCAGCCGCTCAAGCTGCACGGGCGCTCGCTCATGTTCTTGCGCAACGTCGGCCACCTGATGACCCATCCGGCGATCCGGTATGAAGACGCCGACGGCCAGACGCGTGAAATTCCCGAAGGCATCCTCGACGCTGTCGTCACCACAGCGATCGCCACGATCGATCTCAAGCGCCGGGGCAACTCCCGCACCGGCAGCATCTACATCGTCAAGCCCAAGATGCACGGGCCGGCCGAAGTGGCGTTTGCCAGCGAGCTGTTCAGCCGCGTCGAACAACTGCTCGGGTTGGCGGCCAATACCGTCAAGCTCGGCATCATGGACGAGGAGCGGCGCACCAGCGTCAACTTGAAGGCCTGTATCGCCGAAGCCGCGGCGCGCGTGGCCTTCATCAACACCGGCTTTCTGGACCGCACCGGCGACGAGATGCACAGCGGCATGCAGGCCGGCGCGATGCGGCGCAAGGGCGAGATGAAATCGACGCCCTGGATTGCCGCTTACGAGAAGAACAACGTGCTGACCGGCC
>JBBSNV010000643.1:0-1512 GCA_038260375.1 Reyranellales bacterium | reverse complement strand
GCATCTGCCACGCGGCCATCGATACCAACGGCATGCGCCACGCGGTGCGCTTTTGGATGAACGTGCCGACGGCCCAGGCATTGGCCGCCGCCACCATCAGCAGCATGCCGACCAACGCGGCACTGCTGCCCAGCTTGGCGAAATCGTCCACCATCAACAGAGTAAGGCCGGCGGTGCCCAGCGCTACCGCCATCACCGCGCGCAAATTCAGGCGCTCGCCCAGGAAAATGAAGCCGATCAGCGCTGCCCACAGCGGCATGGAGAAGCCGATCACCGCGGCGTGGCCGGACGGCAAATGCAGCACGCCATAGGCGGTCAGCACGTTCCACAGCCCGACATTGCACAGCCCGGCCAGCACCAAGCGGCCGCGCACGGCTTTGGGCACCTTGAGGTCGAGCCCGCGCAGCCGCGCCACCGTAAACATTGCCAAGGTGCCGAACGCCAGCGAAATGCCACGCAAGGTCCAGGGCCCGAGTTCTTCGAGCGCGATTTTGAACATCGACCAGTTAATGCCCCACACGGCGGTGAGCACCAGCAACAGCACGATGCCTTTGAGCGGCACGGATTGGGAGGATGGGGTCATGATGTTAGGCGCCGATTAAGCCCGCGTGCGGAGGTGGCGGCAAGCGCGCCGGCTTCATGCAAGCGTTGCAGGCACAGCAGGGGAGCTCTTTAACGTCTCCCGGTGGGAGAGGTGAAGACATTCCCTAGACCGATTGGCCTTCGAAATCGAGCAGCACGCAGCCGGAAATCTTCCACGAGCCGTCGGGCTGTTTTTCCATGAAATACAGCGCCAGTTTGGGCTCGTTGTCCGGACCCACGACATAGACCTGCTGCACCACCGCGCCGTCCATGATGCGCAACTCGCGGAACTCGACCTGGCGTGGGCGATAGACCGGCCGATAGGCCTGGCGCACCGCCTCGAGGAACATGTCGGGCGAGCGGTACATCGATTGGATGCCGGGCGCGGCAAAGCCAAACGCGGAGCTGCTGTCGTCACGCCGGAAGGCATCGAGCTGGCCTTGCACGACGCCGTGGATGGCCTTGCCGTCGGACGAGCTCAACTCCTGGGCCAGCGCGCTGGCCGGCAATGGGCCGATCAGGGCCAGAGCCAGCAAAAGCTTGCGCAAAAAACGCATCACGGCCGCCTCCTTGGGCTGCAGGGCCCTGAAGAGACTACGAGCAGGGCGCAAAGCCGGATGACCGGAAAATGAAAAAGCGGCCCTAAAGGCCGCTTGCCGGAGCGAACAATTGGAGGGTTAGCGGACGTAAAGCTGCACTTCGGTGGTGGCAGCGGCGACACTGACCGAGGAACTCAAATCGACCCGGCCGGGATCGATGCCCATACCGGTCAGCGAGCGCAGCACGGTCTGGGCCTGCTGCTTGCTAGCGCTTTGGCTCAGGGCCACATCGGCCACAGAACCCCGCGCCGGGGCCACGGCGACCAATTCGAATGCGGCGTCGGGCTTGCGGCGTAGCGCCTCGCTGACCACATGGTACAGCGCCTGTTCG
>JBBSNV010000642.1:0-1515 GCA_038260375.1 Reyranellales bacterium | reverse complement strand
TTGCGCAACCCCGCGCTGCCGGTGCTGCGTTTGACGGTTTGGATCAGCAGATCGGCGAACCAGGAATAGCGGCGGGGGAATTGCTCCAGCCCCTTGTCGCTCAATTGATAAAGCTGCTCGGGTCGGCCGCCGGTCGGACGTGTGGCGCCGCGCAACACGAAGCCGTCGCGTTCCAAGGTGGTGAGATGCTGGCGCACCGCATTGCGCGACACGGCCAGGCGTTCGGCCAAATGGTCGACCGTGATGCCGCCCGGTTGCTGGCGCAGCATCGCCATCAGGCGGCGTTGCGGTTTGCTATCGAGATTCATGAAAAGTCATGGGCGCGCATTGCAGCAGTATGACGCGAATACGCCAATCTTCAAGTTAAATAAGTTTTAACCAAAACAACTTGTTTAAGTAATCAGCCAAGCCTAGCGTGGCGCCGTTCCGATTTTCACAACACAACGGAGAAACGCCATGAAATTGCTAACCCGCGGGCTGCTACCCGTCCTCTGCCTGGGTCTAGTGTCGGCCACCGCTCTGCCGGCTTTGGCCCATGATCCGGCCAGCCACGCCACGCCGCAACTGGCCGCACTCAGCGCCAAGGCGGTCGATACTCAACTCGCTTTGCGCGATCTATGGGTCGGTCATGCCTTTTGGATCCGCAACGTCGTGGTCGCCGGCCTGGCCCATGATGCAGCGGCGCGGCAGAACGCCGAAGTGCAGGTAGTGGTCAACGCCAAGGCGATCGCTGCGGCATTCGAGCCGATCTACGGCAAGGCGGCGTCGGACAAGCTGTTGGGTCTGCTGGCCGGCCATTGGACTGGCGTGAAGAACTATTTCGACGCCAGTCTGGCCAAGAACAGCGCCAAGCAAGGCGCCGCGATGGAAGAGATGACCAAGAACGCCACCGCCATCGCCGTGTTCTTGAGTGGCGCCAATCCCAACCTGCCCAAGGATGCGGTCGAAGACCTGCTGCTGGCCCATATCTCGCATCACGTGGCGCAGATCCAAGAATTGCAGGACCACAAATACGCCGACGAAGCCAAGACCTGGGCGCTGATGAAGGACCACATGTACGTCATCGCCGACGCGCTGACCGGTGCGGTGGCCAAGCAATTCCCGGATAAGTTCTAGAGCGACGCAGAAAACGCTGCCGGCCGTTTCGGTCGGCGGCGTTTAACGCCTTGCTTTGCGTGCCTGTTTGCCGCGCGCGCCGGAGCCGCTCTTGACGCCGCGATAGACCCGCGAATCCTGCACCTGGCTGCTGGGCCGGCCGGCATTGCTGACATGCGGCAATCCCAGTTCGGCTTCTTCCAACCGGTGGATCTCGTCGCGCAACCGCGCGGCTTCCTCGAACTCGAGATTAGCCGCGGCATCGCGCATGCGTTTTTCCATGTCGGCCAGATGCGCCTTGAGATTGTGGCCCACCATGTGCAGCACGTCGCTGTCGCCGGTGCCGACCGTGTAGTGGTCGCGCTCGGCCACGTTCTGCAAAATCTCGCCGATATTCTTGCGGATCGAGGCCGGCGTGAT
>JBBSNV010000641.1:0-1517 GCA_038260375.1 Reyranellales bacterium | reverse complement strand
TGGTGACCGCGCCCGATTGCTCGCCTTGTTCCAGCGCGCGCAGCACTTGCTCGGCGCGGCCGATCACCGCGGCCGGTAGCCCGGCCAGCTTGGCGACATGGATGCCGTAGGAGCGGTCGGCCGCGCCCGGCGCCACCTCGTGCAGGAACACCACGTCGCCCTGCCATTCCTTGACCCGCATGGTGTGCGGCTCGAGCGCCGGCAGCCGGCTGCCCAGCGACACCAGCTCGTGGTAGTGCGTGGCAAACAGCGCGCGGCAGCGATTGACTTCGTGCAGATGCTCCAAGGTCGCCCAGGCGATCGACAGGCCATCGTAAGTTGCGGTGCCGCGGCCGATTTCGTCCAAGATCACCAGGCTGCGCTCGGTGGCTTGGTTCAAGATCGCGGCAGTCTCGACCATTTCGACCATGAAGGTGGAGCGCCCGCGCGCCAGATCGTCGGCCGCACCGACACGAGAGAACAGCCGATCGACGATGCCGATGCGCGCGGCTTCGGCCGGCACGTAAGCGCCAGCCTGGGCCAGCAGCACGATCAGCGCGTTCTGGCGCAGGAAGGTCGATTTGCCGGCCATGTTGGGACCGGTAATCAGCCACAGCCGGTTGTCGGGCGACAGATCGCAATCGTTGCCGACAAAGCTTTTCTGTTCACGCGCCTTGAGCGCCGCTTCGACCACCGGATGGCGACCGCTCTTGATGTGGAACTCGGCATTGTCTTCGATGCCGGGGCGCACCCATTGGCCCTCGACCGCCAATTCGGCCAGCGCCGACGCGACATCGATCTCGGCCAGCGCGGTGGCGGCGCCCGCGACAGCGTCGGCAGCTTTGTTCACCAACGCCACCAGGGCGGCAAAGATTTCCAACTCCTGGGCCAAGGCCAAATCGCCGGCGCGGCCTATCTTGCTTTCCAACTCGCCCAACTCGACCGAGCTGTAACGCACCGCGCTGGCCAAGGTCTGACGATGGATGAAGCCTGCCGCATTGGGCTCGAATTTATCCGCGTTGGTCGGCGTCAGCTCGATGAAATAGCCCAGCACATTGTTGTGGCGGATCTTCAGCGAGTTCACGCCGGTATTGCCGCGATAGCGCTGTTCGAGCGCGGCAATCAGCTTGCGGCTTTCGTCGCGCAACGAGCGTAACTCGTCGAGTTCGGCGCGATAGCCTTTGGCGACGAAGCCGCCATCGCGTGTCAATAGCGGCAGCTCTTCGGCCAGCGCCTTGGCCAATAGCTCGATCAACGCCTCATGGCCCTGCAAGGCGTGGGCGGCGGTTTGCAAAATCTTTGGCAGATCGAGTTTGCGCAGCGCCATCGCCAGCGCCGTACCTTGGCGCAGTCCTTCGCGAATCGCCGCCAGATCGCGCGGCCCGCCACGGCCCAAGGCGACGCGAGATAGCGCGCGTTCCAAATCGGGGCATTTGCGCAAGGCTTCGCGCACGCTTTGTCGATGTGCGGCGTCGCCGACGAACAACGCCACCGCATCGTGGCGCGCGCCGATCGCGTCGGCATCGGTCAAGGGCGCG
>JBBSNV010000640.1:0-1523 GCA_038260375.1 Reyranellales bacterium | reverse complement strand
GGCGCGATCTGGATCGATCTGCCGCTCGAAGCCGTGATGCTGAAAATTTCGGACGGCATCAGCAAATTCTCGCTGCTGGCGATCCCGTTCTTCGTGCTGGCCGGCGCCATTATGGCGGAAGGCGGCATGGCGCGCCGCCTGGTCGCCTTCGCCAACGTGCTGATCGGCCTGGTGCGGCTGCGTGGCGGCCTATCTTTGGTCAACGTCGTGGCCACCACCTTCATGAGCGGCATTTCCGGCTCCTCGGTGGCCGACACCTCGGCAATTGGCTCGGTGATGATCCCGCAGATGGAGAAGGCGGGCTATCCCCGCGTCTTTGCCACCAACGTCACGATCAGCGCCTCGGTGCAGGGCATCTTGGTGCCGCCAAGTCACAACGCGGTGATCTACTCCTTGGCCACCGGCGGCTCGATCTCGATCATCTCGCTGTTCATGGCCGGCATCGTGCCGGGAATATTGCTGGCCGTCGCCGTCATGGCGCTGTGCCTGGTTTACGCCTATCGCGACAAACACCCCAAGGGCGTGATGGTGCCGTGGCGCGACGCGCTGCGCATGTCGGTCGGCGCGTTCTGGGGCCTGGGCACGATCGTTATCATCCTGGGCGGCATCTTGAGCGGCGTGTTCAATGCCATCGAAGCGGGGGCCATCGCCTGCGTCTATGCCTTCTTCGTCACCATGGTGCTGTATCGCGACTATCGCTGGCGCGACCTTCCGCTTTTAGTACATCGCACCGTGCGCACCGTGGCCATGGTGATGACCTTGATCGCCTTTGCCTCGGCGTTTGGCTACATGTTGGCCTTGATGCAAATGCCGGCCAAGGTGACAGAGTTCTTCCTCACTCTGTCGAGCGACAAGAACGTCATCTTGATGCTGATCAACGTAATGCTGCTGGTGTTGGGCTGCCTGATGGACATGGCGCCGCTGATCCTGATCTGCACGCCGATCCTGCTGCCGGTGATGGTCAGCCTGGGCGTCAGCCCGGTGCATTTCGGCATCGTCATGCTGCTCAATCTCGGCATCGGCCTGCTGACGCCGCCGGTCGGCTCGACCTTGTTCGTCGGCTGCGCCGTGGGCAACGTCACCATGGAACAGGTGATGCGCAAGATCTGGCCGTTCTACGGCGCGCTGTTCATCGTGCTGATGCTGGTGACCTACATCCCAGACATCTCGCTGTGGCTGCCCCGACTGCTGGGACTCTAGCGGTGGTCTAGAATCCCGCCAGCAGGCGGGCCAGCAGACGCGGGCGCTTGGGCGCGAAAGCAAAATCATGGGCCACTTCGGGATCGATCTCCGCCACCAAAGGCAAGTGATCGGACGCCACGCTCGATAGTTGGGTGCGGTGGACGCTGGTCGATTGCATGTGACGGTTGGGGATGGTCCACACCCGGTCGAGCGACATCAGCGGCCGGCGTGCGGGGAAGCTGCGCAGCTTGGGCATCGCGGCGGGCGCGCCGATGCGCTGCAGGGTCATGCGCTCGGGCCCGAAGATATTGAAATCGCCCAGCACCACGGTGACGCCGGCG
>JBBSNV010000639.1:0-1523 GCA_038260375.1 Reyranellales bacterium | reverse complement strand
CCTGTCCAAAGGCATCGCGCTCGACATGCAGCGTTTCGGCGTGCGCTCCAATTGCATCTCGCCCTCGGCCTGGAGCCGGCTGACTGGCACCGTGCCGGTCGAAACCGAACAACAAAAGGCGCGTCGCGCCAAGATCATGGCCATGACGCCGGACAAGATCGCGCCGATGGCGGTGTATCTGGCCAGCGACGCATCGAAAGACGTCTCGGGCCAGATCTTCGCGGTGCGCCAGAACGAAATTTTCGTGTTCAACCACAACAGGCCGATCCGCTCGGTCCATCGCAGCGAAGGCTGGACTGCCTCAAGCGTCGCCGATCACGCCATGCCGGCGCTCAAGCCGTGGTTTACGCCGTTGCAGCGCTCGGGCGAAGTGTTCAGTTGGGATCCGGTGTAGAGCACGGGCGTAGATATAATTCGTCACCCCGGCCAAGCGTTCATTCTTATGAACGCGCGAGCCGGGCCCCATTTTTCAATTTGTGACGGCCGTAGTTTGGATCGACATGGATCCCGGCTCTCGCCGCGCTCGGCCGGGATGACGAAGTTTTTTCCTCGGCGCCTTGGCTTAAATCACCGTTTCCCTTAACCGCGGTGCGGTGTTGAGCAGCCGGTTCAGCACATCCAATCCCTTGTGCAGCACGTCGGGATTGAAGCTGGGATTGAGCGACACGCGCACGCCATGCGCCGAGGCCTCGCGCGAGGCGAGGAAATGGTCGGCCGGCACGACCGACACACCATCGGCGCGCGCCGCTGCAGCGAATTCTTCCGCGCTCCACTGTTTGGGTAGCATCAGCCACAGATAGAAACAGGCAGGATGGCTGCGCACGTCGTGGCCTTTGAGCAAGCGCAGCGCGGCGCGGTTGAGCCGGCCGCTTTCCTCGAGATTGCGTTGCGCGATCTCGTGTGCCGCGCCGCTGGAGATCATCTGCGACACTAACTCAGCCATCAGGGGCGACGCGCCCAGCACGTTGGCGTGAAACACACTCTGGATCATTTCCAGGATATGCGTCGGCGCGGCCAAATAGCCGATCCGCAGCGCCGGGCTAAGACATTTCGACACGCTGGTGATGTAGACGCTGCGGTCGGGCACCAGGCTGGCGATCGGCAGCGGCCGGTCGGTCAGGGCGGTGCAGCCGGCATCGTCCTCGATCAAGGTCAGGTCGTGGCGACGAATAATGTCGGCAATCTTGCGCCGCCGCTCCGCGTCCATGAAGGCGGTGGTGGGATTGTGCACGGTGGGCTGCAGGTAGATCAGCCGGGCCTCGACGACTTCGAGCATTTGCTCTAGCGCTTCGGGAATGATGCCTTGCTCGTCCATCGCCACGCCGCACAGTTCGATGTTGTTGAGCGCGGCCAGTGCTTTGAGGCCGGAATAGGTCACGGTTTCGGTCAACAGTTTTTCGCCTGGGCTGGCCAAAGCGGCCAGTGCTAAGGACAGTCCCTGTTGCGCGCCGTTACAGATCAGCACGCTGTCGGGCGACACTTCCATGCCGCTGCGTCCGATCCACGCCGCGCCGGCGGCGCGG
>JBBSNV010000638.1:0-1524 GCA_038260375.1 Reyranellales bacterium | reverse complement strand
GTCGCCAGAATTGACGCGGTGGAATTTGTCGAACACGCGCTCCAGGTCGTCCGGCGGGATACCCCGGCCGCGATCGATCACCTCGATCATGAGCTTGTCACCGGCAATACGCGCGGCGAGTTTGATCGCGGCACCGTCCGGCGAGTATTTGGCCGCGTTGTCGAGCAGGTTGAACAGCACCTGTTCCATCAGCACGAAGTCGAGCTGGAACAAGGGCAGGTTGGGCGCGGCATCGATGGCGATGCCGCGGCCGCCGACATGACGCTTGGCGCGTGAAGCAGCCGAGGCCAATAGATCGTCGATCGCCACCCAATCGCGCTTGGGCGCCAGCATGCCGGCTTCGAGCCGGATCATGTCGAGCAAATTGCCGACGAAGCGGTTGAGCCGGTCGGCTTCCTCGTCGATGGTGTCGAGCAGATCGGCGCGCGTGGCCTGATCGTAACTCTCGCCATAGGACTTCAGGCTGGTAACCGCGCCGGTGATCGAGGCCAACGGCGTGCGCAGATCGTGGCTGATCGAGGACAGCAGTGCTTGGCGTAGCTTCTCGCTGGCCGCCACCACGCGCGCTTCGCCCATCTCCTCGTCGAGATTGGCGCGCTCGATGGCGACGGCGGTTTGGTTGATTAGCGCCGAGATGGCGCGGCGTGTGTCCGATTCCATATCCAGCTTTCCGCTGCTGCCGGTCAGACCGACCACACCGACCGTGCCGCGCGAGGTTGTCAGCGGCTCGAAACGCCAGGCTTGGCTGGGCAGGGTCGAGGAGCCGTGGCCGGCGGCCTCGCTGCGCTGCCAGGCCCAACGCGCCGCGGTCATATCGCCGGCATCAAGTTCTTCGCCCGGCGGGTAGCTCGCGGCCAGGCGCAGATTGTCGCCCTCGCCATCGCCCTCTGGTAGCAGCACGACGCATTTGCCGCGGATGGTCGAAGCCACCTGGAAAGAGGCCGCCCATAGCACGTCGTCGAGGCCGATGGTGGTGGCAAGCTTGCGGCTGAAATCGTAGAGCGATTGCTGCGTGCGCATGCGCCGGCGCGCGTCCTCGGCCTGGTCGCGGCTGCGCGCCGCCAGGCCGCTAACCAACACGGCAACGAATAGGAACAGGAACAGCCCGACCACTTCATGCGGTTGGGCGACGGTAAAAGTGTAGCGCGGCTCGATGAAGAAGAAATTATAGGCGGCAAACGACAGCAGCGAGGCGAAGATCGATGCTGCCAGCCCGTGGCGCACCGCGGCCAGCATCACCGCCAGGAAGAAGAAGGGTTGTGGCGTGGGCAGCGGGAAAATCTGCTCGCTGCCGATACCCAGCGCCACCGCGCCGGCGGTATAGAGCGCCGACAATAAATAGCGAACCGGGTCACGCGACGGCAGCAAGCGCTGCATCGACCAACCGCGCTGGACGCGCGCCAGTGGCACCACATGCACGGCAATCTCGCCGCTCTGGCGCAGCAGCGCCTCGACCAGGGAGCGGCCGAACAACCGGCGCAGCAGGCCGGGCCGTCGATAACCGATCACGATCTGGGTGACGTT
>JBBSNV010000637.1:0-1530 GCA_038260375.1 Reyranellales bacterium | reverse complement strand
TGCGGTGATCGAATTCGGCGGCGGCACCGGCAGCATCACTCAGGCATTGCTGCGCTCGGGCATCGCACCGCAAAGCTTGTTCGTGATCGAACGCGAAGAGGCGCTGTGCTCGGTGCTGCAATCGCGCTGGCCCAGCCTGCAGATATTTTGCGCCGATGTACGCGACGTGAAAGCGCTGGCCGACAAAGCCGGCGTGTCGCGCGTCAAGGCGGTGGTGTCGGGCTTGCCGCTGCTGTCGATGGATTTGAAGCTGCGCCGCGAGATCTTGCGCGCCGCATTCGAAGTGCTGGCGCCGGGCGGCGTCTATGTCCAATTTACCTATGGCCGCAAATCTTCGATCCCCGAACCGCTATGCCGCCGTCTCGGCATCGTGGCGCGACGGGTGAAATGGGTGATGTCCAATGTGCCGCCCGCTGCCGTGTGGGAATATCGCCGCACGGGCGAGCAGCACGCCCATAGCTGATCTCTCATGAACATCGTCAAGGAGAATCGCCTCGGCATTTTGCTGATGGTGGCCAGCATGGCGCTGTTCATCTGCAACGATGCCATCGTCAAGCATGTCGGCGAGACCATGAGCATCGCCCAGCTGATCTTCCTGCGCGGCCTGGGCGCAATTGGGCTAATTGGCGCTGTGGTGTTGATGACCGGCGCGTGGCGGCAGTGGCGCAGCCTGCTCGATCCCAAGGTGTTGATCCGCGGCAGTATCGATTGCGCCGGCACGTTCCTTTATCAGCTTGGCTTGCAGCATCTGCCCTTGGCCAACATCACGGCGATCAATTTGGCGGTGCCCTTGGTGCTGACGGTAATGGCGGCGGTGTTGCTGCATGAAACGGTGGGCTGGCGGCGTTGGAGCGCGATCTTGGTCGGCTTCGCCGGCGTTATGATGGTGGTACAGCCGGCTGCGGCCGGCTTCAACTGGTTCGCCGTGATCGCGTTGTTCGCCACCAGCCTGCATGCCGGGCGCGACTTGATCACGCGGCGCATCGATCGCGCCATTCCGACTCTGCTGATCACCTTGAGCACCGCACTCATCGTCACCGTGATCGCCGGTGTTTTCGAAGTAGCGGAAGGTTGGAAACCGGTGGATGGCCAATTGCTGCTTTATTTGCTGGCGGCGTCGGCGCTGTTGAGCGGCGGCTATTGGCTGGTGATCGAATGTATGCGTCACGGCGAGCTGTCGGTGGTGGCGCCGTTCCGCTACGTCGCCATCGTCTGGGCGCTGCTGTTGGGCTATGCGATTTGGGGCGACGTTCCCAATCTGCTAGCCATGATCGGCATCGTGGTGCTGGTCGGCAGCGGACTTTACATCCTGCATCGCGAACGACTGCGCTCGCGACAGAGCGCGGCCGAACCCGTGGTCACTGAGGGATTTAGCGAACCCGCTGCTCGATGACCGGCGCCAAATCGGCGCGGTCGAACAGCACCACCAGCCAGGGCTGGGCCACGATCTGCGCCGATGCCGACACGGTGTTCGATATCTGCACCGGGTCGGCGACCGTGACTTCCCACACGACCATCAGCCGGTCGTCG
>JBBSNV010000636.1:0-1539 GCA_038260375.1 Reyranellales bacterium | reverse complement strand
CTTCGTCGAGCCGGTCGATCTTGTTGAGCGCCTCGACGATCTCGCCCGAGATCAGCTTTTCGTTGACGCCGATCGCCGCCAGCACGTCCTCGACATCCTGGCGTTGGGCTTCGCTGTCGGGATGGGCCACGTCGCGCACATGCACCACAATGTCGGCTTCGACCACCTCTTCCAAAGTGGCGCGGAACGCCGCCACCAGGTCGGTCGGCAGCTCGGCGATGAAGCCCACCGTGTCGGACAGCACCGCATGGCGGCCCGACGGCAGGGTGATCGAGCGCATGGTGGTGTCCAAGGTGGCGAATAGCAGGTCTTTGGCGAACACCTGGGCGTCGGTCAGGCGGTTGAACAAAGTCGATTTGCCGGCATTGGTGTAGCCGACCAGCGCGATCACCGGTAGCGCTGCTTTGCGCCGGCCGCTGCGCTGCAAATCGCGGGTGCGGCGCACTTCTTCCAACTCGCGCTTCAAGCGGATGATGCGGTCGCCGATCAAGCGGCGATCGATTTCCAATTGCGATTCGCCGGGGCCGCCCAGGAAACCGAAGCCGCCGCGCTGCCGTTCCAAATGGGTCCAGGACCGCACCAAGCGGCTGCGCTGGTAGTTCAGCGCCGCCAGCTCGACCTGCAAACGGCCTTCATGGGTGCGGGCGCGAGCGCCGAAAATTTCGAGAATGAGCCCGGTGCGGTCGATCACCTTGCAGGTGAGCCCAGTCTCCAGGTTGCGTTGCTGTACCGGGCTGAGCTTGGCGTTGACGATCACCAAAGTGAGATTGTGCGTTTCAACCGCCTGCTTGATGCGCGCCACCACGCCCGACCCGAAGAACGAGTTCGGGCGAACCTCGCGCACCGAGACGGTTTGCGACTCCACCACGTCGAGCGCGATAGCATGCGCCAGACCCACCGCCTCTTCGAGCCGGGCCGCATCGCTGCGGCTTTGACTGCGCGCCGGCCCGACGCGTGGATCGACCACCGCTGCGCGCGCCGGTCCAGCGCCGGTCGGGCGCGTTACCGGCTTGTCGGCGCGCGGTTGGTTCGGTTCGTCGTCGAAATTGTCTTGGTCGGTCAATGTCACTCTTCGGCTTTATCGCCGTCGAACAATTGGATCGGCGTCACTGGCATGATGGTCGAAATGGCGTGCTTATACACTAGCTGCGAGTGGCCGTCGCGGCGCAGCAGCACGGAAAAATTGTCGAACCAGGTAACGATGCCTTGCAGCTTTACGCCGTTTACTAAAAAGATAGTAACCGGGGTCTTGTTCTTGCGCAGGTGGTTGAGAAACACATCCTGCACGTTTTGCGATTTGTCGCTGGTCATGTTGTTGGTCCCCTTTATGTTCGGCAATGACAAGTCTGCACGACCCGCTTAGGAACAATGGCGGCCGTATCTTGCACTGCACAATACGCAATATAGGGATTATTGGTTCAAGGCCAAAGCCTTCAATTGGCTAATCTCGCCAACGTGAAAATGAGGCGGCGCCGCGTCGAATTCTCCAGGCTTGGGAACAGCTTGGCGCACCAACACGGCGGTGCAGCCCGAATTATG
>JBBSNV010000635.1:0-1541 GCA_038260375.1 Reyranellales bacterium | reverse complement strand
CGGCATCGACACCGACGCGATTCAGACCGTGTTCGATCCTGACAAGTACAAAGACGGCGCGGCCGACCAGACCTTCCGCAAGCTCGCCGACACCCTCACTCTGTTCAAAGTCGATGCCGATTCGCGCGAAGGCGGACGCATCACGGTCGATCAATTGACCGCCAAAGGCATTCAAGGCCACCAGTTCAACGTCAAGCCCGAACCTGCCACGATTTCCGCCATGAGCGAACGCGAGCGCACCTTGATGGCGCTCGACGCCCTTCGCCTCGATAGCGTCAGCTACGACAATTTCAATATCAGCGGTTCAAAAGTGCCGTCGGGCAAGGTTCGCCATCTCGAGGTGACGAATTTCTCGCGCCAAGGTGTCGGCGCAGTGGTAGTCGATGAATTGGACTTGATCAATCCGAAAGACGATACCCGCACCTCGTGGAAGCGATTCGAGCTGCGCGATATTCCAGGCGATCCGTGGTTCGATTTTGTCATTACCGGCAAGCCGCCCACGGACATGATGCGGCTGATCGCGTTGGGCGGCGTCAAGATCGACGACCTCAGGGTAGTGCCGGGCAAGCGCGGCGGGCCGATGGTGCGCATCGCCAGCTTCGATATGGGCAAGGTCGATCGCAAGAAGCTGGAACGCTTCAGCCTGACTGGTTTCGAAGCCAGCGGCCCTGGTGGCGGCGCCACGATCGGGGCGATCGAAATCAAAGACCTCGAATGGGAGCAATTGCTGGGATTGATCAACCAGCCCGACCGGATGCTGAAATTCGCCGATGCCAGCTATCGCGTTGGCAAGTTCTCGATCCGCGATGTCGGCGGCGCCAGCATGGACATGATCGGCGCCAAGCTCAAGGAGATCGCGTTTGCCGGTTACGTCGATCACGATAGCGGGAAGACCGAATCGACCTTCACCATCGACAGCTTCGAGATCGACGCCCAGAAGGTTAAAGAACCGTCGTTGGCGATGGGGTTGAAAATGCTGGGGTACGAAAAGGTCAACCTGTCGATGGATGTGGCCGGGGCCGGCGACTTGAAGGCGGGCACCGCTACGTTCGACAAGTTCCGTATATTCGGCCCGCAGATCGGCGACTTCAATTTGACCCTCGCTATGTCCGACTATGTTTCGCCACCGGTGACCAAGGCGCCGCCATCGATTGACGCCGCTTTGGCGCCGCTTTTGGCAGCCAAGCTGCAGAAGATGAAAATCTCCTGGCAGGATGACGGCCTGACGCCGCGTATCTATAAGGCGGCTGGCGCCAATGCGGGCGCCGCGCCCGATCAGATCCGCGACAAGTTAGTGATGCAGGTCAAATCGTTCGGCGAGCTTTACAAGGACGACCCGAAGGTCAGCGCCGCGATCCAGGCGATCGTCGATTACCTGAACAAGCCGGGGTCGATCACGATCGACGCCAAACCGCCGGTGCCGCCGCGTTTCGGCGAATTGGGCGGCGTCCTGGATGGCAAGGGCGGCGGGCCGCCGGACTTGCCGGAGGCTTTCCGCGTGCTGGGTCTGACGGTGACGGCGAATTAGGGCTCAGCTCTTT
>JBBSNV010000634.1:0-1541 GCA_038260375.1 Reyranellales bacterium | reverse complement strand
GCCAGCATCGCCATATGATGGGCCCGCGCATAACCATGCACCCATAACGCGTCGAAGCGACCCAGCAGCAAACGCCGCAGCAGGCCCACGCTCACGGGTCGCCAGAAATTCGGCGTGGCGTTGCCGATGCCGCCCAGCGCCGGCAGCATCTGATGGCGGTAGCCGTCGAGCAGCTTGACGTCCCATTCGATGGTGCGGCCGAACTCGCGGTCGAAATAGCCGCGCGTCGAGACGTCGGATTCGAAAAACGCCGTCAGCGCGATATCCGGCTCGGCCGCGATCCGGCGCAGCAACGGCGCGTGATATTGGATGGGATGCGTCGCCAGATAGGCGAGGCGGGTAACGCGCATGGGATGAACTCGCTGGCCGAGCGTGAGTTTCGCGAACGGCCAGCGATCTTAAGCGAGGCTCACTGGCCTTTCCATTTCGGCGGACGCTTCTCAGCGAATGCGCGCGGGCCTTCGACGAAATCCTGGCTGGCGGCCATCGCCTGCACGGCGGGATAGGTGCCCTTCATCGCTTCCTCGGCCGAGGCAAAGTGCAGGCCGGCCATCGCCGCTTGCTTGGTGGCGCGCACCGACATGGGCGAGCATTCCAGGATCAGCCCGGCCCAGCGCTTGGCTTCCTTCATCAGATCGGCCGGCTTGACCACTTCGGTGACGAAGCCCAGTTCCTTGCCTTCCTGCGCCGAGACGCGGCGGCCAGTCAGCATCATGCCCATGGCCTTTTTCAGTGGGATCATGCGTGGCAGGCGGTGCACGCCGCCGGCCAGGGCCGCCAAGCCGACGCGCGGCTCGGGCAGGGCGAAGATCGCGGTTTCCGAAGCGATGATGATGTCGCAAGCCAGCGCGATCTCGAAGCCGCCGCCCATGGCGACGCCGTTGACCGCCGCGATCAGCGGCTTATTGAGGTCAAAGCGGGCAGTCAGGCCGCCAAAGCCCTTCTTGGGATGCTGCGGCCGCTGGCCGGCCGGCATCGCGGCCTGGAATTTCAGGTCGTTGCCGGCGGAGAACGCCTTGTCGCCGGCGCCGGTGACGATCGCCACCCACATTTCGGGATCCTCGGCGAACTCGTCGAACGCCCTTTCCAGCTCGGCATTGGCCATCGGATGCAGCGAGTTCATGACGTCGGGCCGGTTGATTGTGACGATGAACAGGCGGCCGTCTCGCTCGGTTTTGCAAAATTCCGGCATAGCGCGTTCCTTCCCCTGACAAATAGTGGGTGGGTTTCTTAGGTACACCAGGGAAGCCAGTTAAGTCATTGAAAATTATAGCTGTGTTTCGCAAGCCACAAGGGCGGCGAATTGTCTTTGGCCCCTATCGAATAGTTGTCCACAAGGGTCTTATCTGGTAAATATCAATAGAATCAAAGGCTCAGGTTTCGACCTTGGAGTGATATTTCACCTTAAGAGAAATGCCGAGTTCGCGGGGAGATCATGATCAAGCAATTGGGCGTTGCCGCGGTCTTGGCGTTTCTGGCACTACCGGCCGTGGCCGCGGAGCCCGGCGGCTTTTATGTCGGCATCGGCGGCGGCATCAATT
>JBBSNV010000633.1:0-1544 GCA_038260375.1 Reyranellales bacterium | reverse complement strand
TGGCGACGTATGGCACGATGCCTTCGATCTCGAAGCCAGCCGGCAATAGATCGACCAGCGCCACTTCGTGATAGTCCTTGTTCTTCGACTGGCCGGTGATCGACACGAGCAACCGGTCGTTCTGCTTCAGTTTGGTCAGGTCGACCGGCTTGCCGTCCATGGTCGAGAACTCGCGCTTGACGGTTAGGCCCTTATCTTCCGGTCCCAAAATGTCCTTGGGGATGCCGCGCACCGCAACCGTCGACCACAGCGCGCCACCGCTGTCGTTGCGAATGGCGAAGCGCTTAGCCACGGTGGCCGGATCGGGCGAGAACACGGCTGGATCCTTGAGGCCCGATTCGCTCTTGCCGTCAACGGTCAGCTTCAACGGTCCGCCGTTCTTCATCAGTTCGAACGCGGCCATCAGCAGCCAGGTCTTCTCCTGGGTGCTGGTGTCGTAGCGGCCCACCAGGCGCTGGTCGCGGCGAATGCGCGCCACCAGTTCAGGCACCAGGTTCTGTTGCCCGCCTTGCAGTGCGAACACTACCGTGGCCGCGGTATCGCGCAGGTCAGTGCCGTAGTACTCCCAATACGGCGTCCAGCTGGCGGGCCGGGCAGTGAAATCGCGGCTGCTGGCGAAAGCCTGATTGGCGCGCGCCTTCTCGCCCGACAGGAACAACGCCGCGCCGATCTGGGCGCGGGCCAACGGCCCGTAAGTCTTTTGCAGCTGCGTGTCCTGGAAGTAACGCAACTGGCCGACATCGGCCAGGCCGGCGCGCGCCAGCACGTAATAGGCATAAGCGGCCGAATCGGGTGTGAACTGGCCGACCGTATTGCGCATCCAACTCAAGCCGCGCTTGATCGCCGAGTCGGGCACGAAATATTTCTGGTCGCGCGCTTGCATCAGGAAGTCGAGGGCAAAGACTTGCAGCCAGTCATAGGCAGGATAGCTGCCCGCCGACCACATGCCGAAGCTGCCATCGGCGCCCTGCATGTCGAGGATACGTGAGATCGCGTTCTGCAACCGCGTCTTGATGTTCTTGTCGTCGGCGACTTTGCCGAGCAAGGCTAAGTCGGTGAAGAACAGCAAGGGGAAGGCGCGGCTGGTGGTCTGCTCCAGGCAGCCATAGGGATAGCGGTCGAGCGAACGCAGCAGACTGGCCACATCGATGCCGCCGACCCGAGACACCGTGACCGATATGTCGGCGCTGCCCGGCACGAACTGGTTTAGCAGCTCCTTGTCCACCACCAATTCGCCGTTGGGCGCAAAGGTGCTGGAGACTTCGACGCTCATCTCGGCCTGCGCTGGCCGCACCTGAATCTGCCAATCGCGCGTGACGGCAAATCCGCCCGGCCCTTCGATATGCAGGGCCACCGTGCCGATGCCGATCTCGCTGCCATGCAGCGGCCAGTTCAGCAGCAAACGCTTGCCCTCGGGCAGATCGACACTTTGCTCGACCGGCTTGGTGAACGACACCGCGCCGGTTGCGGTCAGGGTGATCTTGTAGTTGCCCGGCGCCAGAAGCGGGAAGAGATAGAGGCCCTCGCCATTGGTCGTGGTTGTT
>JBBSNV010000632.1:0-1547 GCA_038260375.1 Reyranellales bacterium | reverse complement strand
TTCCTTGTCGATCGCGCCGGGTACCAACTCGTCGCCGATCAGGAAGGAGGGCGTGCCGGTGATGTTGAGGTCGCCCGCCAGTTTCAGGTTGCGGTCGATGGCGGAATCGATTTCCGGTAGCGCCATGTCCCTTTCCAACTTGGCGACGTCGAGGCCGTTTTCCTTGCCGATCTGAAGGATACGATCCTTGGTCAGCTTGCCGCGTGCGCTCATCAGAGCGTTGTGCATGGCAAGGTACTTGCCCTGGCGCTGGGCCGCCAGAGCGGCGGCCGCGGCGACGCGCGATTCGGGCAGCAGGATCGGCAGTTCCTTGAACACGATGCGCAGCTTGCCGTCTTCCTTGAGCAGACTCTCCATCGACGGCTGGACCTGTTTGCAATAGCCGCAGTGATAATCGAAAAATTCGACGATCGTGACGTCGCCTTTGGCATTGCCGGCCACGGGCGTCGCAGGATCGTTGAAGATTTGCTCGCGCTGTAGCGCGATCGCCTTCTGCGCCTGATCGGCTGAGGCTTGCTCCTGGCGTTTGCGCAACTCGGAGACCGCTTCGATGATCATCTCCGGATGCTGCAGGATGTAATCGTGCACGATGCGTTCGATCGTGGCCTTGTCGAGGCCGGGCGGCAGCGGGGGCACGTCGGCCGCCGGCGGCATCGTCATCGGCGGTGCTGACGGCGCGTTCTGTTGGGCCGATGCTGCCCAGGGTGTGGCCAGCAAAGCAGCGGCCAACGCCGCGACGGATAAAAGATGGAAACGGAACATGGATACTCCTGCCGGCGCAGCTGCCGGGATTGATGTTGCAGTGTCGCGCGGTTGGTCGAGGGGGAGCAAGCCGCCGGCGGTCACCCGGCGGTCACAATGCCGCGACGATGCGGCGATCACCGGTTCTTTTTTTGCGCCAGAAACTCGATGTCCTGCGCGCGCTGCCAGCCCGGCGAGCCTTGCGGTAGCGCCTGCATCGCGCGGCGCGCGTTCTGCAGCGCCTCGGTGCGGCCGCCGCGCGCATAACTCAATTCGGCTTGGGCTAGCAGGCGCATGCCGACATTGCCGATGCGGTCGTAGCCGATCGCCATCAGGCGCCAATAGGCTGTGTCGCGCTCTTCCTGGCCGACACCGTTGAGCAGCTTCAATGCCTGTTGGGTGCGCGTGGCGTCGTTGAGCTCGAGCAGCGACTGCGCCAGGCCGATCTTGATCAGGTTGCTGCTGGGCAGTAGCGCGACGGCTTTTTCGTAGGCCGGCACGGATTCGGCGATGCGCTGGTTCTCGAACAGGATCTGGCCGCGCAATTCGTAGAAATAGGGATCGTTGGGGTTCTCGCGGATCAGCCCGTCGAGAATGGCCAAGCCGCTCTTGGCGTCGCCGCTGCGGTAATAGGCAATGGCGCGGGCGTAACGCCCCGGCAGGCTGGTGTCGCTGGCCGGATATTTGCGGAACGCCTGGGCGGGATCGACGAAGCCGAATAACTTGGCCACCATGCGTTGATGCATGATCTCGAGCTGCGGCGACACCGGTACGTCGGAAAAGCGCGATACTTCGACGTGATGCTG
>JBBSNV010000631.1:0-1549 GCA_038260375.1 Reyranellales bacterium | reverse complement strand
GAAGACGTTCGATGCATGAGTAGTGAAATGGGATTCGATCACGTTGGCGTCGCTGCCCACGCCCCACCAGCCTTCGGCGCGATAGCCGAGCTGGATGCCGACAGTCGAACCGCCACTGCTGTTGAAATTGTAGCCCAGGCCGATTTCACCTTCGGCATTCGGCACCAGCTTGCTTTTGTTCTTCTTGCCCTTGACGTTGGTCGTGGTGGTTGCGCCAAAGAAGCTGGTCGAATGCGCATGAACCGACAACTTGTCTTTGTACTTGCCGTACAGCAGCGCGCCGGACACGCCGCCGAACATATTGAAGCCGCCATTGCCGATGCCGAACGAACCGTTCAGGCCGAGGCGCGGGCCGATGCCCACGAATGTGGTTTTGCGCTTGCCCGACGCCGATGCCGTGCTGCTGGACTCTGTATGAAAGCCGCTTGCGCTGGCTTTCTGGTTGAAATTGGCAAAGCGAATGCCGCCGAACACCCGCATGTTGGAGTTCTGGCCCATCTTCCAATTGTAGCCAGCCTCGAAATCGGCGACTTGATAGTCGAGCTTAGTCTTCAACTCCGAGTAGTTTTCCTCGGAGGTGGAAACTAAGGAGGTCGACTTCTTGCCCTTCTTCAGCCAGTTGCCGGAAAGACCAAGGCCGATATCCCAGTTGCTGGAAAAGCGGTAACCCAGCATGGCCTTGCCGCCCCAACCATTGCCGGAGCGTGCTGTGGCGCCCGGGCCATCGTCGCTGTCGGGGAACTCTCCGCCGATAATGCTGTCGCCCGGCGTCCAAGTCGTGGATTTGTCGCTGTGATTGAAAACATAGCGGCCTTCGGCCGACAGATAGAAACCCGGGCCGGTCGTGTACATCTGCGCATTGGCGCCGCCCGGTACCAGGGCAAATAACGCAGCGATCGCAGTGCCGGTCAGCAGCGCGGTGCGAAAGTTTTGTTGGTTCATCTAAGGTCCCCTAACTGAGTTCAAGAAAAGCCATAGGCGCCAGATCGCCGCTCGCGGCACCATTTGCCCTAGCATGTTTACGCGTGCGATGGCGTTCGATCCAGCAGAAACGGGCAATTTCTTAAATCGCTGCCGATCTGTGGCGGCAAATCCACAGTTGCAGTTGGTCCCCGTTGATTAGGTTATACATAAAAGGCATTTATGCCGTTGGGCGGTAGGCGCGCCGACAGCTGCATTTTCGCCGAATCCGGTGAAACGGAGTACGCCAAACCGATTTTGGGCCAATGGGTTAGCCCTTTTGCGTGGGGGCAGTGGGTCGTCCTAGATAACGATCTCCACCCTTCGGTTCTGCGGCTCGCGCACGCCGTCGGCGGTCGGCACCAGCGGGGTGCTCTCGCCCCGGCCGATTACCACGATGGCCGAAGCGGGGACGCCGCCGCGGATCATGGCGGCTTTGACCGATTCGCCGCGCCGGATCGACAGCGCTTGGTTGTACTGCTCGCTGCCCGAACGATCGGTATGACCGGTCAGGGTGACGCGCGCCGAGTTGCCGGCCTTGGCCGCGGCCACGGCGTCGTTGATCGTGGTCTGAGCGGCCGACGTGAGG
>JBBSNV010000630.1:0-1551 GCA_038260375.1 Reyranellales bacterium | reverse complement strand
CTGGTCGAACTCAAGGCCCGCTTCGACGAGGAAGCCAATATCCGTTGGGCGCGCGATCTGGAACGCGCCGGCGTACAGGTGGTCTACGGCTTCATCGATCTGAAGACCCACGCCAAGGTGTCGATGGTGGTGCGGCGCGAGGGGACCACGTCGCGCAGTTACGTGCATTTCGGCACCGGCAACTACCATCCGATCACCGCCAAGATCTATACCGACCTGTCGTTCTTCACCTGCGATCCCGCTTTGGTGCGCGATGCGGCGCGGGTGTTCAACTACATGACTGGTTACGCCAAGCCCGACATGCTGGAGAAGCTGGCGATCTCGCCGGTCAATCTGCGCCAGAGTCTGATGCGCATGATCGAAGCGGAGGCGGCCAACGCCGCCAAGGGCAAGCCCGCGGCGATCTGGGCCAAGATGAATTCGCTGGTCGATGCCGGCATCATCGATGCGCTGTATAACGCCTCGCAGGCTGGGGTGCAGATCGATCTGGTGATCCGCGGCATTTGTTGCCTGCGGCCCGGCGTGCCCGGCCTATCGGAGAACATTCGGGTCAAGAGCATCGTTGGCCGCTTTCTCGAGCATGCCCGCATCGTGTGTTTCGGCAACGGCAGCAAGCTGCCGTCGCGCCAGGCCAAGATCTTCATCTCCTCGGCCGATTGGATGCCGCGCAATCTCGACCGCAGGGTCGAGACCCTGGTGCCGCTCGAGAACCCGACCGTGCATCAGCAGGTGCAGGACCAGATCCTGGTCACCAATATGAAGGACGTGGCGCAAAGCTGGGTGCTGCAGCCCGACGGTGCGTTCCAACGCCTGCCAGCCGGCGACGACGCCTTTAGTGCCCACACTTTCTTCATGACCAATCCCAGCCTGTCGGGGCGCGGCAGCGCTTTGAAGCACGAGGGCGGCCCGCGTTTGGTGCGGGATAAGGCGTAGAGCAAATCGCCTTTTGACGGAATCGCTTGGGATTGCGCCAAAAGGCGTGAATTTGCTCTATATCAATAAAAACAGAGCGGATTCACACGACTGGATGGCGCGCAATGGCGTTCCATGCATCGTGATCCGCTCTGGTGCCTTAAGCCGGTTGCAACGGCCGCGCCCGTCCGCTACATGCAGCGCATGAGCGAGCGCGCCCCCGCGCCGACCCATAGCCGGCACCGCGCCGGCCGGGTTGGCATCGTCGATATCGGGTCGAACTCGATTCGCCTGGTCGTTTACGAACAAGCACTGCGTTCGCCGCTGCCGGTATTCAACGAAAAAGTCCTGAGCGCGCTGGGCCGCGACCTGGCCACCACCAACCGGCTCAATCGCGACGGCATGGATTCCGCGCTCGACAATCTCGAGCGCTTCGTGACCTTGGCGCGCAACATGGGCGTCAGGCGGCTCGATCTGCTGGCTACCGCGGCGGTGCGCGATGCCGAGGACGGCGAGGAATTCGTCGCCGAAGTCAAACGCCGCACCGGCGAAACGGTGCAGATCGTCAGCGGCAAGGAAGAAGCGCGCCTGTCCGGGCTGGGCGTGATCTGCGGCATGCCCGACGCCGATGGCGTGATG
>JBBSNV010000629.1:0-1552 GCA_038260375.1 Reyranellales bacterium | reverse complement strand
GACCGGCGTAATCAGGCCACTTCGGAGTCGGCGTAATCAGGCCAGCTGAGGGCTGGTTGGTCAGGTGGCGGAGTCGGCATCTGCCGGCCAGCGCGGAGTCGGCATAAACCGGCCACTTGAGAGTCGGCATATACCGGCCAGTGCCAGCGCCGAAGGCGTCTCGAAGCTTTTGATTTCCCAGGGTCTACCTTCCGAGATTTTTGCTCAGGAAGGTGCCCATGGGTCGCAGGAGAATCGAGATGTTCCAGTACCGACAAGTGCTCGTGCGGCTGCGCGCGGGCGACTCTTTGCGCGATGTCGCGCGCTCGGGCCTCATGGGCCGCGACAAGCTCGGCGTCTTGCGCGCGGTGGCTTTGCAGCACGGCTGGCTCGACGCCAACGCCGAGCTGGCCGACGACGCGGCCATCGCCGCCGCCATGAGTGGCAGCGGCGACAAGCCGCGCGCGAGTTCCACCATCTCCAGCGTCGAGCCGCACCGCGAAGTGGTGCGCCACTGGTTCGACGCCGGCGTGCAGGGCCGCGCCATCCACGCCGCGCTCAAGCGCGAGCATGCCTTCGGCGGCAGCTACTCGGCGGTCGTGCGCATGCTGGCCCAGCTGCGCGGCGAGCAGCCGCCGGACGTCACCGTGCGCCTGACGTTCGCCCCGGGCGAGGCCTCGCAGATCGACTTCGGCGCCGGCCCGATCTTGATGCACCCCGAGGGCAAGCCCAGGCGCACCTGGGCCTTCGTCATGACGCTGGCACACAGCCGCCACCAGTACGTCGAATTCGTCTGGGACCAGAGTTCGGCCACCTGGCTGGGCTGCCACCGCCGCGCCTTCGAGTGGTTCGACGGCGTGCCCGCGCGCGTCATCTACGATTTTGTTCCCGGGAACAAAATCGATGTTTTGTGCCCCGGCTCGTTATGTGTCTTGCCGGCTTGAGCAGCGCGCAACGCCTTGCTGATTCTTCGGCGATGGGCACATAACGCGAGGCCTCGAGGCCGACGATCAATCTCCCTTCCCATCCTGGAATTGAGGTTGTCATGTTGGAACACTATTTTGTCAAGCCGGCCACCGTTGATCGCATTCGGGCCAATGTGGCTGGTGCCTATATCGAGCACTACGTCAGCTGGCTGCGTGCACAGGGCTATGCGGATCGCAACGTCTTTAGACGTGTGCCCATACTTTGTCAGTTCGGTGAGTTCGCCAGCGCCCGTGGCGCAACCGACGGCCAGACCGCATTCGACCACGTCGATGCATTCGCGCAGCACTGGCTGTCGATCCACGGCACGTCGTGCAAGTCCGATGCGGCGCGGGCCAAGGTCGCGTATACCGCGCGCAATCCAGCCCGGCAGATGCTGGAGTTGGCACTGCACGGCGGCGTAGGGCCGCATCGCCAACGCAAACCGTTCCCGTTCGAAGCACAGGCTCCTGAATTTGCCAGCTACCTGCGCGACGAACGCGGCCTGAAGGCCGACACAGTCGAGCGCCACGCCTTCTTTCTCAACGGCTTGAGTGCATTCCTCGATCGCATCGGCGTCACCTCGCTGGCGTCGATCTCGCCGCCGCCG
>JBBSNV010000628.1:0-1552 GCA_038260375.1 Reyranellales bacterium | reverse complement strand
TTCATGAAGTCGATGGACAACCGGCAGCGCAGCGACGGCGCCGCCATCATGCCGGGCATCGACAGCGTGATCTTAAGCGACGCGGCATTCGGCCATGTCGGCGCCGGCGGCAGCATCGGGTTTGCCGATCCCGAATGCGGAATGTCGTTCGGCTACAGCATGAACCGCATGGGGGCCGGCATCCTGCTCAACCCGCGCGGCCAGGCGCTGGTCGATGCCGCCTATAAATGCCTAGGCTATCGCGGCAACGACAGCGGCGTGTGGCGGACCTAGGCCGCCGTGCCGCGCACCGGATAGTTCTTCTCGCGCACGAAGGTCAGGCCGCCCAACACCATATTGAGATCGGGCCGCGCGAAGGGGGCGTTGGAAATATCGATGATCTGCGCCTTGCCGTCGGGATTGACCACGAACACGCCCGGCTCCGAAAACGGGCGGTCGGTCTCCTGCTCCGAGCGCGGGGTGGAGATATAGAGGCCGAGCTGATGCATCTGCGCTTGTGTCAGATCGTAGCCCACCGGGATGGTCAGATTCATCGCCGCGACATCGGGCTCGGCCTTTTCCTTGGGGTCGGCCGACACCGCCACGATGTCGGTATCGATGGCGCCGAATTTGTCCTTCAGCCCTTCCAGACCCGCCAAATAGCGCTTGCAGATCGGGCAGTGCTTGCCGCGATAGACCACCAGCAACTGCCAGCGCGCCGCGCCCGGCTGGCCGATCGTCACCGTGCCGCCGCCCACTTTGGGCAGGGTGAATTGCGGCATCGCCGCGCCGGCCGTCAATTTCTCGCTCATGCTCGATCCTCCCAAAAATTTGCGCCAACGATGCCGGCGTAATGCGGCGCCACGCAAGCGCCATGACGGCTTATGTCGGCGGTGTGACGGGCTTGTGATGGCTTGTTACAGCACCATGACGCAACACCCTACCTATTGTGTTTTGCATCGAGTTTGCGCAAAATACGAGCATGATCGAGCGTTCGACCTTCAAGCGAAAATGCAGCGCACCGAGAGTGTGGCGTGACACCGCCGCCTGATTCCTGCCCGGCATTGGTGCTCAATGCCGATTTTCGGCCGCTCAGCTATTTCCCGTTGTCGCTTTGGTCGTGGCAGGATTCCGTCAAAGCGGTGTTCCTCGACCGGGTCAGCGTGATCTCCGAATACGACCGCACCATCCGCAGCCCTAGCCTGGAAATGAAACTGCCCAGCGTCATTGCGCTCAAGGAATACATTCCTGCGGCGCGGCGCCCGGCCTTTACGCGCTTCAACGTGTTCCTGCGCGACCAGTTCGATTGCCAATATTGCGGCGACAGCTTTGCCGCGCACGATCTGACCTTCGACCATCTGGTGCCGCGCTCCTTGGGCGGCCGCACCACCTGGATGAACGTGGTGGCGGCCTGCGCGCCGTGCAATCTGCGCAAGGGCAACCGGCTAGCGCATCAAGTGGGTATGCACCCGATCCGCCTGCCCAGCGAGCCGACTTCGACCGAATTGCAGGAAAACGGCCGCGGCTTTCCGCCCAACTACCTGCACCAGAGCTGGCGCGACTTCCTCTATTG
>JBBSNV010000627.1:0-1560 GCA_038260375.1 Reyranellales bacterium | reverse complement strand
GCGGCCAAGCTGAAGTCGCTGATGCTGTGCGATACGCGGGCCCGCGCGCTGGGCGACCAGGCGCCGCTATGGGCCGAGCGCATTGGCTCGGCTCGGGCGGCGGGCAGTGTGGCGCCGCTGATCGATACCACCTTGCAGCGCTGGTTCACGCCGGCATGGATGCAGCGCCATAAGCAACGCCTGGCGCAGGTGCGCGCCACGTTAGACCGCTGTTCGCTCGATGGCTTTATCGGTTGCGGCACGGCGATTTCGGCCTTCGACTTCACGCCGCAACTGGCCGACATCAAGCTGCCCACCATTGTGCTGTATGGCGCGGGCGACCCCAGCACTACGCCGGAGGAAAACAAATATCTGCACGCCCATATCAAGGGCGCCAGGCTGCAAGAAATCCCCGGCCTGCATCTGCCCAACATCGAATCGGCCGACAAATTCAACGCCATCATGACGGGCTGGTTGGCGCGCTAAAGCGCGGGTGGCTGGCGCGCAATTAACGTATGGCGCGCACTCCACAAAAGCCCGGCCAAGCGCTCATTCCCCGCGCAGGGTTGGTGGGGCGGCTGCGCGCAAATCAACGTGAGCGCGCAAGCCAGGGTCCATTTCTCAGTACATGAAGGCGGCGGTCGTCTGCATCGACATGGGCCCCGATAGCTCGGCGCGTCGCCGGAGCCAAGCGGCTCGCTTCCGGGGTAACGCGGGTAGCGACGATTTCCTGCAGCCCTTCCGCCCCGCGAAACCGCCTTTCGGAACAGGCGTGTCTTGCAAAAATATCGGGGGACTCCGCTGCTGCAGCGCAGTAGCATAAACGGGCGTTCATAACCGGCGCGGCATCTTGTTGCCGTGCGGCGTGAATGGCCAAGTTTAGGGAGAGATAGAGAAATGGTCGGTATTACCGCTTACGGCGGCTACGTTCCACGCCTGCGCCTCAATCGCCAGGCCATCCACGCCGCCAACAAGTGGTTCGCCGCCGGCCTGGGCGGCCAGGCCAAGGGCGAAAAGGCGATGGGCAATTGGGACGAGGATTCCATTACCATGGCGGTGGAAGCTTCGCGCGATTGCCTAGCAGGCTCCGACGCCAGCAATATCGACACGATCTATTTCGCCTCGACCACCCATCCGTTCAAGGATCGCCAGAACGCCGGCGTGATCGGCACCGCCCTGCATCGCGAAGACGGTCTGTCGGTAGCCGATTTCGGCGGCTCGCTGAAATGCGGCACCACCGCGCTGATGGCCGCACTCGATGCCGCCAAGGGCGGACGCAAAGTGATGGTCGCCGCTGCCGACCGGCGCATGGCGCGGGTGGCCTCGGCCAACGAGATGCAGTTCGGCGACGCCGCTGCCGCGCTGTCGATCGGCACCGACAAGGTGATCGCCAAGTTCCTGGGGGGTTATTCGACCTCGGTCGATTTCATCGATCATTTCCGCGGCGACGAGTTGGAATTCGACTACACCTGGGAAGAGCGTTGGATCCGCGACGAGGGCTACGCCAAGATCGTGCCGCCGGCGCTGAAGACCGCGCTGCAGCGCCTCAACCTCAACGGCGCCGACATCGCCCATTTCATC
>JBBSNV010000626.1:0-1564 GCA_038260375.1 Reyranellales bacterium | reverse complement strand
GCCCGCATGATGTCGGTGATGATGGTGGTGATCGGCGTGGTGCCGATGCTGGCGCCGCTATTGGGCGGCTATGTGCTGCTGGGCTTGGGTTGGCGCGCCATCTTCTGGGTGTTGGCCGGATTCGGCGTGGTTTGCCTGGTGTTGAGCCTGGGCGTGTTGCGCGAAACCTTGCACGAGCATCATCGCCGCAGCCTGGCTTTGGGCAGCACCTTGTCGAGCTATTTCACCTTGCTGCGCAACCGCCGTTACATGGGCTATGTGCTGACCTCGAGCCTGCTGTTCGCCGGCATGTTCGCTTACCTGTCCGGCTCGCCCTTCGTGTTCATCCAAGTGTTCCATGTGCCGGAACAATATTACGGCCTGCTGTTCGCCATTAACGTGCTGGGCATGATCGGCACCGCCGCGATCAACAGCCGCTTGGTGCGCGCGCATGGCCCGCACAAGCTGCTGAGGATCGGCATCTACGTCATCGCCTCGAGTGCCGTGGCGCAGCTCTTCGTCGGCCTGACCGGTTGGGGCAGCTTGCCGGCGCTGATCGTGGCGCTGCTGCCGATGTTCTGCGCCTTGAGCCTGATCGCGCCCAACGCCACGGCCTGTGCGCTGCAGGACTTCCCGCATATGGCCGGCACCGCCTCGGCGCTGTCGGGCTGCCTGCAATTCGGCGTCGGCGCCTTCTCCGGCGCGCTGGTCGGCGTGCTGTTCAACGGCACCGCTTTGCCGCTGATCCTGGTGATCGCCACTTGCGCGCTATGTTGCGTTGCCGGTTGGTTTTTTCTGGTTCGCCGCAACCTAGTCGCCTGACAATTTGATTTCCGGGCGATCCCCGGGCGATCCCCGGGCGATCCCCGGGCGATCACGCCAACTTGCGGACGTTCACGCTGGCTCTCACCGTTTCTTGATTCGCGCTCGATTGGCGCAAACTCCTAGTTTAGGGGCATGAAAATCATGCGGCCCATCCTGGTTGTTTTGGCTTTCGCGGCCGCTCTGGCGACGACGGGCCTGGTGTCTGCGCAAGACCGCCCGCCGGTGGTTATCGAGCTGTTTACCTCGCAGGGTTGCTCGTCCTGCCCGCCCAGCGACGCCTATCTGGGCGAATTGTCCAAGCGCAGCGACGTGATCGCATTGTCGTTCCATGTCGATTACTGGGATTACATCGGCTGGGCCGATCCCTTCGCCAAGCCAGGGTTCACCGAGCGCCAACGCAGCTACGCGCGTAGCCTCAAGCAGCGCTACGTCTATACGCCGGAGATGGTGGTCAACGGCATGGGCCATGACAGCGGCATCGACCGCAGCACGGTGCGCGGCTTGATCGACCAGGCGAAGGGGCAGACTAACGCCCAGCCTGGCGCTTACGTCGCGGTCAGCATTGCCGATCGCGGGCCGGCCGGCGTGACGGTTTCGGTGCCCGCCTTCGCCACCGACGAAAAACTCGATGTCTGGCTGGTGGCGTTCGATCCGCAGCACAAGACCCAAGTGGTGCGTGGCGAGAATCGTGGCCGCGAATTGATCGATCACAACGTGGTGCGCAATCTTGCTTTGCTGACCAAATGGGACGGCAAGGCCG
>JBBSNV010000625.1:0-1568 GCA_038260375.1 Reyranellales bacterium | reverse complement strand
GTGGAATTTCGCCGGCCGCTGCGACAACCGCGACACGCTGACGTTCTATTACGCAGCCAAGGGCGCGCTGGCGGGCATCGATCCCTACGACAATCCGGCGTTGCACCAGGCTTATGGCGCTTTCGCCTGGTGGGTCTATCCACCCAGCGCGCTGCCGTTCTTCATGCCGTTGGCGGCGCTGTCGGTTGCCCAGGCGGTAATCGCGTTCAATGTTGCCAAGGCGATCGCGCTGTTGGGCTTGGCTGTCGTGTGGTGCAAGACCTTGCCGGCGTTGCGGCGCGATCTGGCGTTCGGGCTGTTCGCCTTGGCCGCGCTGAACACCACCTTGTTGCAAGATTGGTGCAGCGGCAACATCGCGATCTTCGAAAGCTTGGCGATCTGGAGCGCGGTGTTGCTGGTGTTGCGGCAACGCTATGGCTGGGCCGTGGCGCTGGTTCTGCTGATCAGCCTGATCAAGCCGTTATGGCTGGCGCTGCTGTTGCTGCCGCTATTGATGGCGCCGCAGCAGCGGCCGGCGCGCAACGCGGCACTGGTTAGCGCTGCGATCGGCGCTGCGATCGGCGCTGCGATCGGTGTTGCGGTGCTGGTGCTATGGGTGGCGCTCGACTATCCAGCGGTCGTGAATTGGTTGCGCAACCTGCGCACCACCTTGCCGATCCGCTACAATGTGTTCGAGCTGGTCAAAGACATTCGCGTGGCATTGGGCGGCACGGCCGATACGCCGCCCTGGCAGCGCCCGGAACTTGCGTTCTACGCGTTGTGGTGCGCAGCCGTCGCCTGGCTGTTGTGGCGGTGTTGGCGCGCCGGTAACGGCTTCGTAGGGATGCTGCTGCTGATCCTGGCAATCGCCGCCACCAGTCCGGCCAATCTTTCCTATTCCTGGGTCATGGTCGTGCCGATCGTCTATCGGGTCATGCTCGACACGACAGGGCCATGGCGTTGGGCGATCGGCGTGACGGCGTTGCTGCCGGCGCCGCTGCTCGGCCTCGTGTTGCCGTGGCGCGATATCGGCATGGTGACGATGATTTCGGTTATGCTGGCACTGGTGGCCTTTGCCTTACAAAGGCCGCAGCGCACTATTAGAGCGGATCACGATCAGGTGGAACTGTAAGTTCGCTTCACCTGATCGTGTGAATCCGCTCTATTTTATAACTTAGAGCAAATTTACCTGTTGTGACGAAATCGAGGGCCCGATTTCGCCACAGCAGGATTTGCTTTAGCCTGAAAACCATCGATTGATCGAGCGGCCCGCCGCATCGATAATCGCCGTGGGTCTGTTGGCAACAAAACAAGAACGCACAACGCACATCGGGGGTGTGGTGTCGACCATCGCGCGAATACCGGCAGCCATTTTCAAAACGCTGCGGCCATGGGACTGGCTGAAGAACGTGTTCGTTCTGGCGCCGGCGGTGATCGTCATCACCAGCTGGGCCCAGGCCACCGTCGTGTCCGCACTGTTGGCCTTTGCCGCATTCTGCGCCGTGGCCTCGGCCGGCTATTGCATCAACGACGTGATCGACCGCCATCGCGACCGGCTGCACCCGATCAAGCGCTGGCGTCCGGTGGCC
>JBBSNV010000624.1:0-1578 GCA_038260375.1 Reyranellales bacterium | reverse complement strand
GCCAGGGGGAGAGGCCGAAGCGCATCTGCACGATCGCCGCTGCGTAGGCGCCGGCGCCGAAGAACGCCACATGGCCGAACGAGAGTTGCCCGGCAAAGCCGCCCGAGATGTTCCACGACTGGCCGATGAAGGCATAGAACAGGGCCAGCACGCCGAAGTTGACGGCAAAGTTCGACGGAAACACGAACGGAAACGCCACCGCCATCGCCAGCAGCGTGCCGTGCAGCAGCCAGTGGTGCGGCGGGCTCGGCTCCCTCATGTCCTTGCGCCGAACAGGCCTTGCGGTCGGAACAACAGGATCGCGATGAAGATCAGCGAGATGCCGATCTGGCCCAGGCTTTCGCCGAGGAACAGGCCGCCGAACGATTCGGTCAGGCCGACGATCAGCGCGCCGACGAAGGCGCCCAAAAAGCTGCCCATGCCGCCCAGCACCACCACGGTGAAGGCGACCAGCACAAACACATGGCCGGTGGTCGGCGAGACATAGAAGATCGGCATCAGGAGGCAGGCTGCCGCGCCGAGTGTGGCCAGGCCGATGCCGTAGGAGATGGCGAAGACTCGCTCGACATCGATGCCCACCAGCCGGGCGCCGACGCGCTCTTTTGCGACGGCGCGGATCGATTTGCCGATGTCGGTGCGCGCGATCACCAGGCCGAGTGCCCCGCACAACACGATCGCCGCAATGAACGACACCAGCTTGGGCAACGGCACGAAAGCCGGCCCGAGCTCGATCATGGTGTTGGCGTAAGAGACCGAGATGGTGCGCGAATCGCCCTTGAAGAACAGCAGCGCCAGGTTCTCGATCAGGATCGACAACCCCAGCGTGATCAAGAGGATGTTCTCGTCTTTGCCGCTCGCCAGCTTGCCAATCAAAAAGCGATAGACGACGTAGCCGAGCACGAACATCGCCGGGACCATGATCAAGAGCGAAAGGTACGGGTCGATGCCCAGGCGCGTGAGCAGGTAATACACGCCGAACATCGCCAGCATCAGCATGCTGCCATGCGCGAAATTGATGATGTGCAGCACGCCGTAGATCAGCGTGAGGCCGGCGGCGACCAGCGTGTAGATGCCGCCGAGCAGGATGCCGTTGATGGCGGCGGCGCCGATGATCGAAAGGTCCAAGCGTCGCCTCCTGGCGTGTCAGTCGATCAGCTGCGCTTGGGTCGCGGGAAAACCGCCTTGGCTGCGGCGAACTGGTCTGGCCAGATCACCTCGATATCGTCCTTGCTGGCTTGCAGCAGTGCCGCCTGGCCGCCTTGGTTCTGCCCGTTGACGAACTTGGTCGGACCGTAGGGCATGAAGTGATCGGACCAGGTGCTGGTCTCCAGCGCGGCGATGACCTTCTCCTTGTCGTTCGACTTGGCGCGCTCGACCGCATCGACGTAGCACTTGATTGCGTTGTACGAGCAATAGACCTCGAAGGTGAACAGATGGTCCTTGGCCTGCACCGCCTTGCGCATCGCCAGCGCCTTCGGGTCCTTCGGGTTGTACCAATGGTTGAAATCCATCGTGTACTGCGCCACTTCCGGCATCTCCTTGATGAACTTGTAGTTGAAGCCGCCGCCGAGCACCGAG
>JBBSNV010000623.1:0-1580 GCA_038260375.1 Reyranellales bacterium | reverse complement strand
TTCAGGCCGAAAGGCGGCCCCGGGTCACGATAGCCACAGCGCCAGCACCGTGAGGTAAAGGCAGAGAACAACGAAGGCGACAGCAGTGAACTTGCCGTCCCAGCGCCGTCCGACCTCTTCAGGCGAGACGCCAGCCATGCCGGCAATCAGCACTACCGGCGTGCCGTAGGGCGAGGACGCGATCGACAGCGATGCGCCGCCCAGCATCGCCACAGCCAGCAGCACCGACGGCAGCCCTGCCACCGGCAGCTGATGCAGCGAGCCGCCGATCAGAGTTACCATGACCAGCGCGTTGATGCCCAACTGCCCGGTGACGACGATCGCGACCACCAGCCCGATCGCCAGCACCAGCCATGGCAGGTGCAGCTGCGTGATCACGTTCAGCACCGCATCTTCGGGGATCAGCGCCGCCAGCGCCACGCCGATATAGGCGGCGGAGCTCAGGATGAACGTCTCCGAACGCGCTGAAGCGAATTCGCGCATCGGCATGCGGGCCATTCGGCGCAGCACCATTGCTCCGGTCAGGCGCGGCCGCAGGTGGGCGAACTGCACGGCGATCCAGGCGAAAGCGAAGACCGGCAACATCAGCATGATGGCGCTGACCATGGAGATGCCCAGCAACCAGTTGGCCCCCACCACCATGACGATGATGGTGACCAGGATGGCCAGCATCGGCAGCACTGCGGCGGTAAAGCCGCCGGTCGGCGCAGGCGCCAGCGGCGCGCTGCCGGGTGCCGGCCGCCATTCGATGCGATCCATTAGCCAGCCGACGCTCAGAAACAGCGCCGAATAGATCGCCCCAGCCGGCGCCACATGCGCCCAGGTCAGGCCAGGAATGAGCGACACTGTGAGTGCGATCAGGATCGATAGCGGCGACCAGCCTACCATGGTGCACTGGCCGCGCAGGATCGCCAGCATCATGCGCTTCTCGCGAATCTTGAATCTACGCAGATCTCCGCCAGCACTCTCAAGCGTATTGGCGCGCTTGACCATGGTGCCGAGCAGATTGACCACGCCGTAGTTCAGGATGACGGCGAATACATGCGCCGTGAAGGTCAGCGCGGCGTAGCGCCGGCCGGGCGGCTGGGCGATCACGTAGTTGCCGCAGCGGCGCACCGCCGGCGAAGTCCGCGCCGCATCACGCAGCATGTTGAGCGCGAGCAGGAAGGTGGAGAAGAACGACGCCATCAGGATGGCATGGCCGATCACCGGCCAGGGATCGTCGCGCAACAGTATGATGAGCATGCTCAAGCCAAGCGCGGCGGCGACGAAGTAGAAATCGCGACGGATGCCATCGACTACCGCAACGACGACGAACAAAAGGTAACCGGCACCGGCCACCAGCTTGATCGCCAGCGAATCGACGAACAAAGACAGCAAGGTGGTCAGGAAGATGACCGTCAGGGCCGCCGCCACGACTTTCTGACGTGCGGCGAAGGTCGACAAAGGCCCAGAACGCAAGGTGGCTTGGACCATCATGCGCCACCAGTCAGCGACTGGAAGGCCATGATGACCAGCGATGCGATGACCAGGCATCCGAAGCCGTAGAAGCCGTTGTCCCGCCACGCCATGCGCCAACT
>JBBSNV010000622.1:0-1580 GCA_038260375.1 Reyranellales bacterium | reverse complement strand
CGTGATGTTCGACCGGTCGAAGTCGAAGAACACGATGAAGCTCTTGGCAGCCATCGCCTTCGGCGGCGGCGGCGGCGGGGCAGCCGCCATCACCGGCGCCGCCGGCGAGCCGAATTTGTAGCTGAAGCCGATGCGGGTCACCAAGGTGCTGCCCATATTGTTGCCGCCGGAGTCTTCGTTGGGCAGCTTGGTCTTGTTGCCGATGTAATCGAGGAGTTCGAGCCGGACCAGCAGGTTGTTGGTGAGGCCATACTCCACGCCGGCGCCCACAACCGGACGCATCTTTGAGAATCTTTTCGCGCCGCTGCCCGAGGAGACCACCTTCCCCGCTACCAAGCCCGCGCCACCGGTGCCGTAGATCATGATGCGGTCGAAGGCAAAACCCAGTCGGCCGCGCAGCGATGCGAGCAGGTTGGTGTTGAACTGGTTGTCCGACAGATTGATGCCAAATCCAGCGCCACTGACATCGGCTTCGGCGCCGATCACGAAGGCGCCCATCTGCCAGTTGTAGCCGGCCTGAAGGCCGCCGATGACGCCCTTGCCAGTTTTGGTCAACCCGTCGGAGCCGGGATTGCGGAACTTGGTGCCGCCGTATCCGACGTGACCGCCGACATAGAAACCAGACCAATTGAACGCTGTCTGGGCCTGGGCTTGGCTGCTCGCGCCAAACAGAGCCACACCCATCGCAACGGCGGCAGCCGACATTAGCATCTGGCTGCGCAGCGACGGTCCGCGCGTGATTGTCTTCATGTCAGTTATCTCCCCCAAAAAGTCATGACCCTCCCTTGATATTACAAATCGATTCCCAAAGGAAAGCTCGCTGAACGGCCGGCGAAAAAGTAGCGCATCGCAACGCCTCCGGGCCGCTGCGAACGAATCGCAGTTACCCTGTAATTGCCCGTTGTTCTGCGGAAATTCTTGTGTCCCTTTGCTGTGCTAAAAATGTAACGTCGTCTCACAATTGGAAAATGTGCGTTAACGAGGTTTCATGTCAGCTACCTACGATCCAGCGATTAGTCCCGGCTCCGTTGCGGCTTCAGGTCCAAATCCACTGCGCGTCGCTCGTGAGCAGCTCGAGCATGCCGAGGCGCTGCGCCAGCAGCGCAAATTCGACCGCGCCGAATCGATCTGCACCGGTTTGGTGCGCCGCCATCCCGACTACTTCGCCGCGCAACACACGCTGGGCCTGATCTACGCCGACAAGGGCGACTATCGCCGCGCGCTGGGCTGCCTGAGCCAGGCAGCGCTGTGGGCAGTGAGGTCGACCACGCCGATATCGGTCTCGAGACCGAATACGAACGCGTCCATATGCCAGTTGTAGCTGGCATGCACGCCGCCGAGAATTATAGCAAGGGCCCAAGCCAATCGATATTGCAGCGGCTATATGATCTAAGCCCTTATTGCAACGCGCTTATCCAGCCGTTGTTGCGAAATAACAATAAATGGCCGGGCCGGAGAGCGCCCGCCCGATAGTTAGGGTTGTCTAACAAAAAGGGCGACCCGAGGGTCGCCCTTTTGCTTGGTGAAGAAGCTTTTGTCTTTAGATGACGATCTCGACGCGGCGGTTCTGCGGCTCGCGT
>JBBSNV010000621.1:0-1589 GCA_038260375.1 Reyranellales bacterium | reverse complement strand
GTCGGGTTTCTAAGTGCCGACCGACTTGGTCACCACGTCAGCACCGCCCAGGCTCTCGAACACGGCGCGCATCGGACCGCCGGCAATGATGCCGGTACCCGGAGGCGCCGTACGCAAGGTCACCTTGCCGGCGCCGAAACGGCCGTTGCCGTCATGGTGCAGGGTCCGGCCTTCCTTGAGCGGAACGCGGATCATTTTCTTGCGGGCCGCAGCGGTCGCCTTGGTGATCGCCTCAGGCACTTCGCGGGCCTTGCCGTGGCCGAAGCCGACGCGGCCTTGACCGTCACCGACCACGACCAGCGCTGCAAAGCCGAAGCGCTTGCCGCCCTTCACGGTCTTGGAGACGCGGTTGATGTGCACCAGCTTTTCGATGATGCCATCATCTTCTTCCTGCCTGCCGCCGCGATTATTGTCGCGACCGCCACGTCCACGTCCGCGATCGCCGCCTCCGCCGCCGCCGCCGCCATCGCGGTTGCCGCCACGGCCACGGCCGCGGCTCTGACGGGCAAAGCCATCATCGGCCTGTGCGGGCGACTGGTTGTCAGCCGCCTCAGACGGCGTGGTTGCCACAGCGGGCACCTCGGTCTGGTTTTCGGTGTTCTCGTCAGCCATAATCAGAACTCCAGCCCGCCTTCGCGGGCGGCATCGGCCAGCGCCTTGACGCGGCCATGGAACAGGAACCCGCCGCGATCGAACACGACAGTCGTCACGCCCGCCTTCTTGGCGGCATCGGCGATTGCCTTGCCGACTTCGGCAGCGGCATCGACATTCGCACCGCTGGCCTTGGCGCCGAGCGTCGAGGCTGCGGCGACCGTGCGGCCGGCCGCATCGTCGATGATCTGGGCATAGATGTGACGGCCGGTGCGATGCACCGACAGACGGGGCTTGCCACCGGCACGCGCGCGAAGCGCGGTGCGAACCCGGCGACGGCGCCGTTCGAACAGGGAAAGCTTTGCCATCTTACCTCTTCTTCCCTTCCTTGCGGAAGATATACTCGCCGCGGTAGGCGATACCCTTGCCCTTGTAGGGCTCGGGCTTGCGCCACCGGCGGATTTCAGCGGCAAACTGGCCCACGGCCTGCTTGTCGACGCCGGAAATCTCGATCGTGGTCTGGTCCGGGGTCTTGACTTCAAGACCTTCAGGGACCGGCAGGTCGACATCGTGGCTGTAGCCGAGCTGCAGCTTCAGGTTACGACCTTGTGCGTTGGCACGGTAGCCGACACCCTTGATGACCAGAACCTTGGTGAAGCCGTCGGTGACGCCTTCGACAAGGTTCGAAACCAGCGTGCGTTGCATGCCCCAGAAGGCCCGCGCCTGACGGCTGTCACTGGCCGGCTTGACCTGAATCTCGCCCTCTTCGACCTTGTAGTCGATCAGGTCCGAAAGCCCCAGGGCGAGCGTCCCCTTGGGACCCTTCACCGTAAGGGTGCCTTTGTCGATCGTGGCAGTCACACCGCCAGGAATCGCCACCGGCTTTTTACCGATGCGGCTCATCAGAACACCTCCGCCAGCACTTCGCCACCGACGTTGTGGTTGCGTGCTTCGGCATCCGAGAGCACGCCGCGCGGCGTCGAGACGATGGTGATGCC
>JBBSNV010000620.1:0-1589 GCA_038260375.1 Reyranellales bacterium | reverse complement strand
GTAGACGAAGGTCTGCAGCCGATCTCGATACGCGTCCATGTCGCGAATCGGCCGCAGCGCGACGCCGCTGTCGGCCGCGGCTTTGGCCACCGCCGGCGCGATCTTCATCATCAGCCGCGGATCAAACGGTTTCGGGATCAGATATTCGGGGCCGAACGAGAGCTTCTCACCGGCGTAGGCCGCGGCGACCCGCTCGCTCTGCTCGGCGCGCGCGAGTTCGGCGATGGCATGCACCGCGGCGATTTCCATCTCGTCGGTGATGGTGGTCGCGCCCGAATCGAGCGCGCCGCGAAAGATATAGGGAAAGCACAGGACGTTGTTGACCTGGTTCGGATAGTCGGTGCGCCCGGTCGCCATCACCACGTCGCCGCGCACCGCATGCGCGTCTTCGGGCGCGATCTCCGGATTGGGGTTGGCCAGCGCAAAGATCACCGGCCGCGCCGCCATCTTTGAGACCATGGCGGGTTTGAGCACGCCGCCGGCTGAAAGACCGAGGAACGCGTCGGCGCCCTCGATCACGTCGGCCAACGTCCGCGCGTCGGTCTTTTGCGCGTACAGGCGCTTGTCGTCGTCCATCAACTCGGTACGACCCTCGTAGACGACGCCGGCCAGGTCGGTGACGTACACGTTCTCGCGCTTCAGCCCGACCTTCACCAACAGGTTCAGGCAGGCCAGTGCGGCAGCCCCCGCGCCGGACACCACCAGCTTGACTTCGCCGATGTTTTTGCCGACGACCACCAGCGCGTTGAGCATCGCGGCCGCAACCGTGATCGCAGTGCCGTGCTGGTCGTCATGGAACACCGGGATGTTCATGCGTTTGCGCAGGGCGCGCTCGACATAAAAGCAATCTGGCGCCTTGATGTCTTCGAGGTTGATGGCGCCGAAGGTCGGCTCCAGCGCGGCGATGACTTCGACCAGTTTGGCCGGATCCTTCTCGGCGATCTCGATGTCGAACACGTCAACGCCAGCGAACTTCTTGAACAGCACCGCCTTGCCTTCCATCACCGGCTTGGCTGCGAGCGGGCCGATGTCACCGAGTCCGAGCACGGCGGTGCCGTTGGTGATCACCGCGACCAGGTTGCCGCGCGCGGTGTATTTGAAGGCGTTGACCGGGTCTTTGACGATTTCTTCACACGGCGCCGCCACGCCCGGCGAATAGGCCAGCGACAGGTCGCGCTGGTTGACCATTTGCTTGGTCGCTGCGATCGCGATCGTCCCGGGTACCGGATGCTCGTGGTACTCGAGCGCGGCGCGGCGCAATTCGGCGCGCTTGTCTTCCGCGCTGGGTGCGTTCGCGGCGTTGGCAGAGCCGTTGCTGTTGGCGATAGGGGCGGGATCGGACATGGGATTCGAGGCTCCTGCGGTCGCCGATTCACGCGCGCAAACGGCGCGTTGCAACCTCGTTGTATGTCGGCGCGTCGGCTTTGTGAAGTTAGGCCGGCGCGGGCTTCGAATTGTAGGGGGCGACCTGCATCGACAACGGCCTGTGGCAATATCCCGCCCTGTCCTTTCCACCTGACGAGGAGCGACCATGGCGCTGATGGATTTCATCAAGAAACAGTTCATTGACATCATCCAGTGGACCGAGT
>JBBSNV010000619.1:0-1591 GCA_038260375.1 Reyranellales bacterium | reverse complement strand
ATCGGGCCCGAGGAGGTCATCGAGGAATCCGCCTAGGACCGGGGCGGCCTCGGCGGCGCGTTCGATGCGAGTGCGATCGTCGCGCGCATCGATGCGGCCTACCGCGATGTTGTCGCCGGCGCTGAAATTGTAGCGCACGAAATCCTGGAAGATCACGCCCATGCTGCTGCGCAATTGGTCGAGGTCGTAGTCGCGCAGGTTCCGCCCGTCGAGCAGGATGCGCCCTTCATCGGGGTCGTAGAGCCGGGTCAGCAATTTCACCAAAGTGGTTTTGCCTGCGCCGTTCTCGCCCACCAGCGCCACCGTCTCGCCGGCGTTCAAGGTGAAGCTGAGATGGCGCACCGCCCAGCGTTCGGCGCCGGGATAGATGAAGCCCACGTCCTCGAACACGAAGCCATGCTTGATCGGCTGTGGAAAGGGCAGGGCGTTGGCGGGCGACAGAATTTCCGGTTCGACCTCGAAGAACGAGAACAGGTCGTTGAGATACAGCGCCTGGCTGGCCACCGTGGAAAATCCCGATAACAGGCTTTCCAGCAAATTGCGCAGGCGGCGGAACGAGCCGGCCAGAAAGGTGAGATCGCCGATCGAGAATTCGCCGTTCAGGGTGCGCCAGGCGATGTAAGCGTAAGCCAGGTAATAGCCGATCGTGCCGATGGTGGTGAACAGCCCGCCCCACCAGGCGCGGCGCAACGCCAGACGCCGGTTGGCGGCGTAGAAGCGCGCGGCCAGGCTGCGGTAGCGCTCGATCAGGAAGCCGTTCAGCCCGAACACCTTCACTTCCTTGGCGGTTTCGTTGCTGGCGGCGGTCTGGCGCACGTAATCCAACTCGCGCCGCTCCGGGGTACGGCCGAAATCGAGCGAATAGCTCTGCGCGTTGAAATGGGCCTCGCCCAGGAAGGCCGGCACCAGCGCGACCAGCAGCAACACGATCAGCCACGGCGCAAAGAAGATCAGCCCGGCGATGAAGCTGGCCACCGTCACCATGTCCTGCGCCTGGCTGAACAACTGGCCCATCAAGCTCATGCGGCCGCTGGTCTGGCGGCGCGCGCGTTCGAGCTGGTCCTGGAACTCGGCATCCTCGAAATCTTCCAAGTCGAGCGTTGCGGCGTGTTCCATGAGTCGCACGCTCGAGGCATTGGTGACGCGCTCCGACAACAGGCTGTCGATCAGCGCCACCACGCGGCCCAGCACGTCGGCCAGCACCGCCAGGGCGAATTCGCCGACCAGTAGGATGGCCAGTCCATGGAGCCGGCCGCTGTCGAGCCATTCCTGCAACGTCGTCGGCTTGTCCGGCGCCTGCACCAACGCCACCACGTCGTCGATGATCAGCTTGCCGATATAGAGCGTGGCCACCGGCAGCAGCGCGCGCACAATGCGCAGCAGCACCGAGGCGATCGTGAGTAAGGGGCTGGTACGCCACACCATGGCCAGGAATGGGCGCAAATTCCTCAGCGCACCGACCCGCTCCTTGAACGAGCGCGCGTTGGACGCGCGGACGCTGCCGCCTGGTTGAGGGGGCATCAGGCGGCGCCGTCGATGGCAAGACAATGGGAGGCGGTCACCGCTATTATGTAATCGCTCGGCGCGGATT
>JBBSNV010000618.1:0-1592 GCA_038260375.1 Reyranellales bacterium | reverse complement strand
GGCGCAGCGCCTCGTGCAGCTCGACTACATGAACGGCGGCCGCGCTTTGTTCGGCACCGGGCCCGGCGCGCTGCCGTTGGATGCGCGCACTTTCGGCATCGACCAGACCTTGCTGCGCGATCGGCAGGACGAAGCCTTGGGCGTGATCGTCCGCCTGCTCAAGGGCGAGCGGCTTTCTTATAAATGCGAATGGTTTCAGATCAACGACGCGCAGCTGCAATTGCTGCCGCTGCAGGAGAAGCTGCCGATGACGGCCGCCTCTTCGATCAGCCCGTCGGGCATGAAGCTGGCCGGCAAATACGGCATGGGCGCGCTGTCGATCGCATCGACTTCGCTCGAGGGCTTGCAGGCGCTGCCCTTGCAATGGTCGTTCGCCGAGCAAGCAGCCAAGCAGCACGGCCAGACGGTCGATCGGCGCGACTGGCGGGTGCTGATCTCGTTCCATCTCGCCGAATCGAAACAGCAGGCGCGCGACGAAGCAGTCGATGGGCTGCATTGGTGGCACAACGAATACAATGTGCGGGTGCTGGGCCGCCAAGGCTCGGTGCGGGTCGAGGACAAATGGGCGTTGATGGACCAGGTCAGCGGCACCGGCAGCGGCGTCGGCGCCGCGGTGATCGGCACGCCCGACGAGATGGTGCGCGCGGTCAACGAGTTGCAGCGCATCACCGGCGGCTTCGGCGTGATGCTGGGCTTTGCCCATGACTGGGCCAACCGCGAAGCGACATTGCGCTCGTGGGATTTGTTCGCGCGTTACGTGATGCCCGAATTGAACGGCTATACGCGGCACCAGAAAATCTCGGCCGATTTCATGGCCGATCACCGCGAGGAGCTGACCACCGGCCGCGCCGCCTCCATTCTCGCCGCGGTCAAAGGCGACAAGCGCGCGGAAAAGGCGCTGGCCGAGACCGTGCAGCAAATGGCAAGCGGCGCGCCACAGGCCTGGCGACCAGGGGATTTACCGACCGATTTGCCGGTCGCGGCGCCGGTCGAGAAGAAACAATCATGACCCTGAGTTACGATCTCTACTGGTCGTTCCGCTCGCCTTACTCCTATCTCGTGACGCCGCGGCTGTGGCAGCTCGAGCAGGAATACGACGTCGCGGCCAATGTGCGCGTGGTCTATCCCATCGCCGTGCGCCAGCCCGATTTCTTCGCCAAGAGCGATCCGCTGTGGTTCAGTTATTTCATGCGCGATGTGTTCCGCAGCGCGCAGTTCGCAGGCCTGCCCTTCGCCTGGGCCTCGCCCGATCCTGTGGTGATGGATCTCGCAACGCGGACCTATCCCAAGGAGCAGCCCTATATCCATCGCCTCACCCGCCTGGGCCAGGCGGCGGCCGAGCGCGGCAAGGGCTTGGCGTTCCTGCACGAGGTTAGCCGCGTGATCTGGAGCGGCGAGACCAAGGATTGGCATTTGGGCGATCATTTGGCGCGCGCCGCCGAACGCGCCGGCTTGGATTTCGCGGAGTTGGAGCGCGCGGTGGTGGCCGATCCGGCTGGCTTGGACCGCAGCATCGAAGCCAATCAGGACGCGCAGCGCGCGGGCGGGCCTTACGGCGTGCCGCTGATGGTGTTCGAAGGCGAGCCGTTCTT
>JBBSNV010000617.1:0-1592 GCA_038260375.1 Reyranellales bacterium | reverse complement strand
CGCGTCGCCGCGGCGCTGGGCCTAGCCGGGTTGTTGCTGGCGCTGGCCGCGGCGCGGTCGAATTCACCGCCGGCGCGGCGGTGGCGATGGCGTCGGTCGATGGCTCCGAAGAACCGCAAGAGGAGCCCATATTCAATGTGTTCCATCGCGATGCGGACGGTACGATCCGGCACTCTTGGGGTTCGAAACTGGGCATGTTCAAGGGTGATCCCGGCCCAAGACCCGCGCGTGGGCGATGTGCTGTTCCCGCTGTGGAACCTGCTCGACATGACGCGCGAGGGACGCGGCACCGGCTGGTATCCCAGCATCGCTTACGACCGTTCGAGCGGATCGATGGAGTTGTGTGCGTCACAGCTGTCACGCCAGTTCGGGACGCAGCCCATGGCGGGTTGGCGATTGCGGAACCCCGCCAAGCGCTGATGCGTTCGCGATTATAGGGAGTTACCGCCCGCAGCACCGATTGCGCTATAAACATTATTCTCACGGCTAAGGTGGCCCGGGAGCAAAAAGGAAAATATGGCCCGCAGCGGCATTCCCATCATCGCGATCGGCGCTTCGGCGGGCGGGGTGGAAGCGCTTGAGAACATGTTCCGTGCCATGCCGGACAAGATCGGCGCGGCTATCATCATCGTCACCCATCTGTCGCGTCACCATAAAAGCATGCTGCCCGAGATCCTGGCGCGCTGGACCAGCCTGCCGGTGGTGACGGCGGAAGACGGCGCAGCGATCAAGGCCGATACGATCTATACTTTGGTGTCCAACACCATCCTGACCACGTTCGATCATCGGCTCAAGGTTAAGCCGCGCGAAAGCGAAAAGAACCCGATCGATATTCTGCTCGCCTCGATCGCCGAGCAGATCGGCGCCGACGCGGTGGCGGTGATCCTGTCGGGCACCGGCAGCGACGGCGCCATCGGCGTCAAGGCGATCCGCGAGGCCGGCGGTTTCACGCTGGCGCAGGGCGACGACAGCACCGCGCCCAGCTATCACGATATGCCGGACTCGGCGATTGCCACCGGCTTCGTCGATTGCATCGCCGCGGTGCAGGACATGCCCGGCCTAATTCTGAAATACCTGCAAAGCACCAGCCGGCCTAAGTTGCAGAACGTCGCTAAACCGACTTTGCAAAGCATCAAGGTCGCCGTGCAGGCGGTGCTGCTCAACCGCAGCGGCCACGATTTCAGCCAATACAAGGAAAAAACTTTCCTGCGCCGCATCGAACGGCGCATGGCGGTGCATCAGCTCGAAGATCCCGAGCAATACGTCGCTTTGTTGCGCGGCAATTCCGACGAGGCAATGGCATTGTTCCGCGATTTGCTGATCAACGTGACGGCGTTTTTTCGCGACGCCTCGGCATTCGATGTGGTCAACGAAATGGCGATCGGCCGGCTGTTCGAAGAACGCGGCGGCGCCGATGCTATCCGAGTCTGGGTGCCGGGCTGCGCCACCGGCGAGGAAGCTTATTCGCTGGCCATGCTGCTGTTGGAGCGGCGCGGCACGGATATCGGCCGCAAGCTGCAAATCTTCGCCAGCGATCTGGATGAGCACGCGCTCGCCGTGGCGCGGCTGGGACGCTATCCCAAACAATTGCT
>JBBSNV010000616.1:0-1597 GCA_038260375.1 Reyranellales bacterium | reverse complement strand
CTGGGCAGCGGCCGCATGATCGGCATGATCCAGCCCCTCAAGGCTGGTGGGTTCGCCGGCGACGGCGTTAGCGAGCAACCGGACGAGCCGCCGGCGGTGCAGCCGATCGGCTGCGCCGGGCGCATCTCCTCGTTCGGCGAGACCCAGGACGGCCGGCTGCTGGTGACTTTGTCTGGAGCTTGCCGCTTCTTGGTCGCCGAGGAATTGCCGCTGCACGAGCACGGCTATCGCCGCGTGCAGCCTGACTATTCGCGCTTCGCCGCCGATCTCCAAGGCGGCAATGAGCAAGTCGAACTCGACCGCTCGCGTTTGCTGGGCGATCTGCGGCGCTACTTTGCCGCCAACAATCTGGCGACCGACTGGAAGACCCCGGAGCAGGTCGACGATGCCGGCCTGATCACCACCATCTGCATGGCAGCGCCGTTCGATGCCGCCGAAAAGCAGGCCTTGCTCGAGGCCGAAACCGCCACCCTGCGTGGCAAGTTGCTGATCGCGTTCCTCGAGCAGGCGGTATTGGCCAATTCCAACGACAACACCAGTCAGCCGCGCCATTGACGGCGCACCCTGAAGGGGGAGAATGACGCCATGAGCGACACCCAAGACCATAGCGGCACCGGGCACGCCGGCGTCGATCCGCGACTGCTGGAAATCCTGGTCTGCCCCTTGACCAAGGGGCCGCTGCGCTTCGATCGCGAACGCATGGAGCTGGTCAGCGAGCGCGCCGGCCTGGCCTATCCGATCCGCGACGGCATTCCCATCATGCTGCCCGACGAAGCGCGCCGGCTCGACGGCGGACGTTGACCGCCATGACCGACGACAGTCCCTGGCCCAAGGAAATTCGCCTGTTCAAGGCAGCCGGCCGGCTGGAAGTCGATTTCGTCGATGGCAAGAAATTCACCTACCCCGCCGAATATCTGCGGGTCGAAAGCCCGTCGGCCGAATTGCAGGGCCATAACGGAAGCAAAACTATATTGGGCGGACGGCGTTACGTGAAAATCGCCGAGCTGGAAGAGGTCGGCAACTATGCGATCCGGATCCGCTTCGACGACCACCACGACACCGGGATTTATTCGTGGAGCTATCTCTACGAGCTGGGCCGAAATTACGACCAGGTCTGGCAACGCTATCTCGACGCGCTGGGCGAGAAGCGGCTAAGCCGCGACCCGTAATGCGGTTGCCGTTCTTCAACGGCACTGGGCAGCGGCCGTCGCGTTCCAGCCCATTTGTCGTCTACACGATGGCCAGCGACGCAATGCTGGCTTATGCAGCGGTGTTCTTCGAGAGCTTTCGCCGCTACAACCCGACCTTGCCGCTCTGGGTTATTCCCTACGACACTTGCGACAAAGATCGCGCCGCTGGCCAAGCGCTACGGCGCGCGTATGGTGAAGCGCGATTTCCGTGATTTCGATGCCTGGGCCGCAACGCTGTTCGACCGGCCGATATTTTACGGACACATCGACATCTCCCGCCGCCTGCGCAAATTCGCCGCCTTCGAGAGCGCTGCCAGCGAATTCATGTATATCGATCTCGACAGCATCGTGCTGTCGTCGCTCGATCCGTTGTTCGGATTCGTCGCGTCCGGCCAAGCCCAACTGCT
>JBBSNV010000615.1:0-1605 GCA_038260375.1 Reyranellales bacterium | reverse complement strand
CAAGGTCGTGCGCATCATCGTTCCGGCGACGCCGGGCGGCACCTCTGACTTGTTTGCCCGTGCCATCGCCAACAAGCTGCAGGCGTCGATGGGCAAGCCGGTGATCGTCGAGTACAAGCCAGGCGCGGCCACCAACATCGGCACCGATTACGTGGCAAAGGCCGCGCCCGACGGCTACACCATCCTGATCAATGGCCTGCCATTGACCACCAATGCATTGCTGTTCCCGAACCTGCCGTTCGATCCGGCCAAGGACCTGACGCCGATCATCGAAGTCGCCGAGATGATCAACGTGATCACGGTGCATCCCAGCGTCAAGGTCGATTCACTCAAGCAGCTGGTCGCGCTGGTCAAGAGCGAGCCCGACAAGTTCAACTACGGCACGCCCGGTATCGGCAGTTCGGGCTTTCTCTCGGCCGAGTTGTTGGCTCTGAAGACCGGCGCCAAGATCACCCACGTGCCGTACCAGGGCAATGCGCAGGCCACGACCGATCACGTCGGTGGCACCTTGCAGGTCGGCTTCGTCAACCTGCCCGTCGCGTTGCAGTTCCTCAAGAGCGGGCAATTGAAGCCGCTGGCCGTGACCTCGGCCAAGCGTTCGGAGTTGCTGCCCGACGTGCCGACGGTGGCCGAGGCCTTGGGTATCGACTACGAGTTGAGCGGTTGGTTCGGCTTGCTCGTCCCTGCTGGTACGCCGACGGAGGTGGTCGCCAAACTGCAACAAGAAACCGACCGCGCATTGAAAGACCAGGCGCTGATCGAACTGATCCGGACCAACGGCGGCAACGTCGTCGGCGGCAGCACCGGCCACTTCGAAGCGGTTCTCAAGCACGATCGCGAGCGCCTGGCTGAGCTCATCAAGAAGTCGGGCGCAGCCACCAAGTGATGGGCGATTCGGCTGTGTTGAAGGCTTCGGCGGCATCGAACGCGATGCCCCCGGCCGACGCTGTCGCAGCGCCCGCAACGTCTGCAACGTCTGCAAAGGCCGCAGAGGCAGTAAAGGCCGCAGCACCAGCAACGCCGACCCTCGCCGCGCTGGTGTTGCTACGCTCGCTACGCGCGCATGGCGCCCTGCACGTCGTCTGCAACCCCGGCACCGATTTTCCGGCGATCGTCGAGGCCTTTGCCGTCGCTGCCGCCGATCCGGCACTGGCCGCCGAGGTGCCGCGCCCGATCGTGGTTCCGCACGAGAACGCCGCCGTCGCCATGGCGCATGGCGCCTATCTGATCTCGGGCCAGCCGCAGGCGGTGATGGTGCATGTCAACGTCGGCACGGCCAACACGGTCAACGGCGCGGCCAATGCCTGCCGCGACCAGGCGCCGATCCTGCTGCTGGCCGGCCGCACGCCGATCACCGAGTCGGGTTTGCATGGTTCGCGCAATCGAAACATCCATTGGGCGCAGGAGATGTACGACCAGGCCGGCATGCTGCGCGAGTTCGTCAAGTGGGATCACGAATTGAAGCTGGCGTCGGAGACCGAGGCCGCGGTGCAGCGTGCGATGGAGTTGATGATGACGTCGCCGCGCGGGCCGGCTTACCTTTCGTTGCCGCGCGAGGTGATCAGTGGCGAAGTTTTGGAGAGGTCGGCGCGGACCGAAGGGGGT
>JBBSNV010000614.1:0-1608 GCA_038260375.1 Reyranellales bacterium | reverse complement strand
ATCCAGCCCACGATGCAGCGGATAGGAATCGGGTTCGACGTGCAAATCGACATTGCACACCCGGTCCGTCGAATAGAACGGCACGAAGCTGGCGTCGGACATGAACCCCCAGCGCGGCGTGACGGCGCTGCCGAAGCGATAGTTTCGCGCCGACAACGCATCGACGATGCGCGGCAAGTCCCGACGGCGCACCAGCAAATCGAGATCGCCGACAATGCGCTGCGCCGGGTCGTCCCAGTCGCACAGCGCAGCTGCAAGCCCCTTGAGCACGACCAGCGGCACGGAAATCTCGCCCAGCCAGCGCAGCACCTCGATCTGGCGCGACAACACATAGCGTGCGTAGCCCTGCGCGGCGGTCGCAGACGCCGACATGGCGTCATCGTCACCGAGCGCAGCCGCCACCAAGCTCGGCGGCGCCACGACAATTGCGCGGTCGATCTGTTGTGACGCAAGCCCCACCGCAGCGCCCGAAAACCGCCGGTTCAGCATGCGCCGCCAAAGCTCCAGGCCGTCCCGGTTCGCCATCTCGGTCATCAGCGAAGATGGTATCCGGCGTCGCGACGAGGCGCGAGCGATCCTTACGCAACTCGCGCTGGCAAGCGTGCCGCGTGCAAGCTAGTTTGGCCGGGTTTGCAACCGGCAAAGGTGCCATGTCGCGCGTCGTGTTTTGGGGATTGTTGGGGCTGATCCTGTGGGTGCCGTGGCCCCTGGGCGCGGATCGACCGTTGCCCGGCGCCGCTATGGCGTTGTGGGTCGGCGTTTTGCTGGCATTGTGGGGGATTTTCGTGGCGCGGCGGCGCGGCGCGGGCAGTCGCGGCGCAGACCGTTATGCCATGCCTGTCGCCCTGTTGTTTGCGACAGCCATGATCTGGCTGGCGGTGCAAACTGCGGCACCCTTGCCCGAGCAGATGGCGCCTGAAGCAGTGCGCCAAGCGGCGGCTTTGTTGGATCGGCCGCGTCCGGCCGGCATCGGGTTGAATGCCGATGCCGCCTGGACCACTCTGATGCGCATCCTGGCGTATGCTGGCGTGTTGTTCCTGGCCTGGGAATACGGTCGAGATCGCGCGGATGCCCGAAAAATCGGTTTGACCGTGCTGATCGCAGTCATCGCATGTTCGATCTACGGCCTGATCGTGCAGTTTGCGGGTCTGGACTCCATCTTATGGTTCCCCAAAACCGCCTATCTCGACAGCGTCACTGGCCCGTTCGTCAATCGCAATTCATTCGCGACTTATGTCGGAATAGGCTTGGTGGTGGCATTGGCCTTTGCCGTCGGCCTCCTGTTGCGTCGGCGCCCGCACCAACGGTCGCAAGACAAGCAGCCCAATCGGGATTGGCAGACGGCGCTGCTGGCGCTGGCAGCGATGCTGCTTGCCGTGACGTTGGTTATGAGTAAATCGCGCGGCGGCTTTTATAGCTTTGGGTTGGCAATTGTCGCCGGCGGCGCGCTGCTGGTGCTAGGTGGGTCGCTGCGGGGCCGCAAACTGGCGGCCACGATCGCCGGCGGCGTGGTGGCAATCACCGTCGTGCTGGCAACGGCGGGCGCCGGCTTGACGGGACGCCTACAACAAGGCGCCGCCTCGATCGCATTGTCGCGCGGCGCTATCT
>JBBSNV010000613.1:0-1621 GCA_038260375.1 Reyranellales bacterium | reverse complement strand
TGATACAGCGTTGCGGCGGCCTCGCTGATCGCGAAATGCAGGCGCAGGTCCTCGACTCGATGGACATCGAGAAAGAGCGTGGGATAACCATCAAGGCGCAGACCGCCGCGCTGCAGTACACGGCGCAAGATGGCCGTGTCTACAACCTCAATCTGATCGACACGCCGGGGCATGTCGACTTCTCGTATGAAGTTTCGCGATCACTGTCGGCATGCGAAGGTGCACTGCTGGTGGTCGATGCGAGCCAGGGCGTCGAGGCGCAGACGGTGGCCAACTGCTACACGGCACTCGATCTCGGCGTCGAGGTGCTGCCGGTCCTCAACAAGATGGATCTGCCTCAGGCCGATCCCGACACCGCGCGAGCCGAAATCGAGGACGTGATCGGCCTCGACGCAACGGATGCCATCGCCTGCTCGGCCAAGACCGGCATGGGCATCGACGAGATCCTGGAGGCCGTGGTGGCCAAGGTGCCGCCGCCTCGCGGAAAGCCCGAGGGCGCGCTGCGCGCCATGATCATCGACAGTTGGTTCGATGCCTACGTCGGCGTGGTGATGCTGGTGCGCGTCGTCGACGGCCGTTTGGCGCGCGGCGACCGGATCAAGATGATGGCGTCGGGCGCCAGTTACGAAGCCGACAAGCTCGGCGTCTTCACGCCGGCCGATACCCCGCGCGCTGCACTGGAAGCAGGCGAGGTCGGCTACATCATTGCCGGTATCAAGGAGCTGCAAGCGGCCAAGGTCGGCGATACAGTGACCCAGATCAAAGCCGGCAGCGGTGGCGCCGCCGCCACGGCAACCGAGCCTTTGCCGGGCTTCAAGGAGATCCAGCCGCAGGTATTTGCGGGGCTGTATCCGACTGAGGCCAGTGAGTACGAGCAGCTGCGCGACGCGCTGGAAAAACTCAAGCTCAACGATTCGTCGCTGCGCTACGAACCGGAGGTGAGCCAGGCCCTGGGCTTCGGTTTTCGCTGCGGCTTTCTCGGCCTCTTGCACATGGAGATCGTCCAGGAACGGCTGGAGCGGGAGTTCGACCAAGACCTGATCACCACCGCGCCGAGCGTCGTCTACCAAGTGGTCAAGACCGGCGGCGAGGTGGTCATGGTGGAGAACCCGTCGAAGATGCCCGAGGTCGGCAAGCTGGTGGAGATTCGCGAACCGATCGTCACCGTGCAGCTGTACATGCCGCAGGAATATGTCGGCGCGGTGATGACCTTGGCCAATCAGAAGCGCGGCGTGCAGCTGAACATGGCTTATCACGGTCGCCAAGTGATGCTGACTTACGAGATGCCGCTCGGCGAAATCGTGCTGGATTTCTTCGACAAGCTCAAGTCGGTGAGCCGTGGCTACGCCTCGATGGATTACGCGTTTAAGGAATTTCGTGCGGCCGAAGTGGTCAAGGTCGACATCCTGCTCAACGGCGAGCGCGTCGATGCGTTGTCGATCATCGTGCACCGCAGCCAGAGCCAGTACCGCGGCCGCGCTGTGGTCGGCAAGATGCGCCAGATCATCTCGCGCCAGATGTACGACGTGGCGATCCAGGCGGCGATCGGCGTTAACGTGATCGCCCGTGAGACAATCAAGGCGCTTCGCAAGAACGTCTTGGCCAAGTGCTACGGCGGCGA
>JBBSNV010000612.1:0-1624 GCA_038260375.1 Reyranellales bacterium | reverse complement strand
TCCGGCGTGCTGGGCATCACCATGAGCGCGGCCCGCGAATGGGCGGGGTTTGGCATCAACGTCAACAGCATCGCCTTTGGTGTGGTCGAAACGCCGATGACCGAGGTGATCCGCGCCGAGAAATTCCGCGATCGCTACATGGCGCAAGTGCCGATGGGCCGTTTTTCAACGCCGCAAGAAGTGGCCCAGCCGGTATGTTTCCTGCTGTCCAACGCCGCGTCGTACATCACCGGCCAGCATCTGTCGGTCAATGGCGGCTATCACATCGGCATGTAAGATAGGGAAAACGGGGAACAAGATGGGTCAGGTTCAGAACAAGGTAGCGCTGGTCACCGGCGGCGCATCGGGTATCGGCGCCGGCTGCGCCAAGACCCTGGCCCGCGAAGGCGCCAAGGTCATGGTCACGGATATCGACGTGGCCTTGGGCGAGCAAGTGGTCGGCGAAATCACGCGCAACGGTGGCACTGCGGCCTTCCTCAAGCACGACGTCACGCAAGAAGCACAATGGCAGTCGGTGATCGCCGATATCGTGGCGCGCTGGGGCAAGCTCGATATTCTGGTGAATAACGCCGGCATCGGCATGGGCGGGTCGATCACTGAGATGAGCCTGGAGGATTGGCGCAAGCAAACCGCCATCAATCTCGACGGCGTGTTCCTGGGCACTAAACATGCCGCCCGCGCCATGCGCGACGGCAAGCAAGATTGCTCAATCGTCAACATGTCGTCGGTGGCGGGCTTCAAGGGCGCGCCGATGCTGGCCGGCTATTGCGCCACCAAGGGCGGCGTGCGGTTGTTTACCAAGGCCTGCGCCTTGGAGTTCGCCCAGCTGGGCTACAAGATCCGCGTCAACTCGGTGCATCCCGGCATCATCGACACGCCGATCTGGACCAAGATTCCGCAAAGCGGCGGGCAGTTCAGCGGCACACAGGCCGGCGCCAACGCCATGGATCCCAACGCTTTGGCTGCCATGGGTACGCCGATGAAGCGCGCCGGCTCGCCCGACGACGTCGCCAACGGCGTGCTGTTCCTGGCCTCGGATGCGGCTAGCTACATCACCGGCACCGAGTTGATCATCGATGGCGGCATGGTCGCGCGCTAGAGCCGATCACCGCAGCAGGGTCACGAAGCTGCGGGCGATGGTGGCCGGCGCCTCGCCGCCCGGCCGGTACCAGACCGGCGTGGCGTTGAGCGCGCCCAGCAGCATCAAGCGCAGCAGGCGCCGGTCGGTGCGTGACTTGAGCGGCAAAGCTTCGACCACCGAGCCAAACAAGGCTTCGTATTCGTCGCGTTGCGCGATCAGGCGCTTGCGTAGAGAGGGCGAGACGCGGCTGAACTCCTGACGCACCACGGCGGCAAAATCGCTGCCGCCCAGCAAGGATTGCAGATGCGCCACACAGGCTGCTTCCAACCGCGTCCATGGCTCTGCCACACCCGCGATCGCCTTCGACACCGCTTCGATGATCTGGCGCACGCCCAACCCATGCGTGGCCGCCACCAGTTCTTCCTTGGAGCGGAAATGGTAATACATCGAGCCGGCCAGCATGCCGACCTCGCCCGCGATGTCGCGCATCGAGGTGGCCTCGAAGCCGTGCCGGGCGAACAGGCGCGCCGCCGCCGCCAGCAC
>JBBSNV010000611.1:0-1626 GCA_038260375.1 Reyranellales bacterium | reverse complement strand
GTACCGGTCAGCGAGAAATCGCCGTCGAACGCCCGGCCAGTCATGCGCGACACATGCAACACCCCGCCGCGCAAATCGATCGCCGTCACCGCACCATCGACGCGCCACGGCGCCATCACCACGGCCTGCGACTTCAGATCGATCTTGGCATCGACGCTGCGCAAAGAGGAGACGTCGAGCGGCGCATTGGAGAAGCGTCCGCCCTTGGCCGCGCTCTTGGGACCGGGCGCCGGCGGCACGCCCTTGCCCGATGGGCCCGGCGCCTTCTTGTTTTGCGCAATTTCGGTGTCGCCGAACCGCGCCGGCAGCACATTGGCCGGATAGAAGCGTAACGGCAGTTTCAGCTCGGCCTTCTGTCCGGTGATGATCTTGTCGAGATCGAGCTCGCCGGTTTCCAGATTGGCCACCACGTTGGGCACGGTGCCGGCCAGATTGGCGGTGATGCTGCCGGAGATCGGCGTCGGCCCCAGACTGCCGCGCAGCTTGGTGATGCGCAGCTCGCGCGCCGGCGAACCGTCGAGCCGCATCTGCAGCTTGACCGCACCCACGCTCTGCCCACCGGTAAAGCCCGGCGAGACGATGCGCATCAACTGCGCGAAACTGGGATGGTTCAGGCCGACATCCATGGCGAAATTGGGCGCGCCGCGCAATCCGCTGACCGTACCCTTGAGATCGAGCGCGGCGGAAAGCGCATTCACGTCGAGATCGACGGTGACCTGGTCGAGATTGCCTTGCGTGGCGCCGACGATCGACAACGCGCCCAGCTTTTGGCCCGGTATGGTGGGCGCGACCCCGATCAGCGTCAGGAAGCGGTCGCCGTCATCGGCTTTCAGCTCGAGGCGGGAGAAATTATAGCTCGGCCCTTGCGGCGTGTTGGCGAACTTGCCGGTCATGCGGACCGACGCGCCCAGCGCCACCACCGCGAAATTGTTGAAAGTCAGATCGTCGGCACGGCCGGCGATGCGACCGCTGGCGCTGAGCGGCCCGATGCGCTGGCCTTTGAACGGCGGCGCCGTGCCGGCCAGTTGCAGCAGGCGATCGGCGTCTTGCGTCTGCACGTCTAAGGTCAGGTCGATATTGGGCGTGGCGGTGCCGTAGCCGCTGATGGTGCCGCTCCAACTCGCGCGGGCGCCTGCGGCGTTGGCGACCTTGGACGGGCGGAAAGTCAGTCTGTCGGATGCCACTGTAACATCGACATCGACGCCGTCGATCTGTGTGCCTTGCACCAGCAGATGCGCAATCCGTGCTTTGACCACGGCATCGATCGGCGAGCCGCCGCCTTGGGTCTTCTCGCTCGGCTTGTTGGTCTTCGGGGCGCCCTTTGCCTGACCGGTACCGGTATAGGCATCGACATTCAAGGTATCGATATCCAGATCGGCCACCACGGCGAGCTTGGGCATGCTCTTGACCGTGACCGAGCCCTTGGCCATGTTGAAGCGCCAGGAAAACGGCGCCAAGGTCCATGTCCGCGATCCAGCCAACGCTGAATGGCTGCGGAAGTGGGCGGCGGCGGTGGAGGGCGAGGATTGCCGGCTGATCGGCCAGGTCCAGGACCCCGGTCGCGGCCGCCACGAGGAAGGGCGCAGCCAGGCGCCCATCGGGGCCTCGGCCCTGCCCGATGACCTC
>JBBSNV010000610.1:0-1629 GCA_038260375.1 Reyranellales bacterium | reverse complement strand
CAAGCTTGCGATCCAGGTGGCGCGCGTTTAATTTGCCGGTCGCGCCGTATCGGCGCTGGAGGGACAAGGTGAAACGCAGCGTTGTCGAGACTTTGATCGGGGCGGCCGTGCTTGTGGTCGCGGCGCTGTTTTTGGTTTACGCCTTCAGCAACGTCGATGCCGGCACGCCCAAAGGCTACGAGTTGTTCGCCCGCTTCGATCGTATCGACGGGCTGAAGAAGGGCTCCGACGTCACCATCAGCGGCATCAAGGTCGGCACGGTCGTCGATTGGTCGCTCGATGCCAAAACCTTTCAGGCCGTGGTCCGCATCTCGGTCGATCAGCGATACAAGCTGCCGCGCGATACCTCGGCCAAGCTGGTCAGCGAATCGCTGTTGGGCGGGCTGACCATGAGCCTGGAGCCGGGAGGCGACGACAAGGAACTGGCGCCGGGCGAGGCGATCACCAAAACCCAGGGGTCGGTCAATCTGCTCGACCTGATCGGGCAGGCGATCTTCAGCGGTACCAAGTCGGGCGACAAGCCTCCCGCCATCCCCGCACCTGGCACGCCGCCTTCGATCGGCGATCCTCCCAAGCGGCAATAGCTGGGGTCGCGGCTCGACGGCCGACATGTTAAATAAGGCCATGGCCGACACAGACGATTTCCAGCCGCCATTGTGGCGCGAGCCGGGCGGTAAGCCGGTCTCCTGCCTTGAAAAAATCAAGGTTCTCAACCAAAACTTGGCGGAGATCAGGCAGCTTTGTGCCGACGCGCTGGAAGACGCCATTCTGATGGGGTGCGATCCAGAGCAGGTGCGCAACATTTTGCGGGCGCTGGTCGCGGAGCTTGAGCAGCCCCTCATTGAGAAGAAATCGAACGAGAAGAAATCGTAATGCATTTTGCTTCGTTTGCCGTTGCGGCGCTGGCCGCAAGTGTTGTCGCTGTCCCGGTTGTGGCCCAGCAGCCCGTTGCCAGCAATCAATCGCCGCCGCAAGTGGTCGGCGCCCAATTGCGCACCTTGGATAAGCTGGTGGCGCGCGTGGCTCAGGTCGATGCGCCGCTCAATCAGGAAGTGAAGGTCGGCACTCTTGCGATCACCGTGCGCGCCTGCGTGATGTCGCCGCCGGAAGCGCCACCTGAATCCTCCGCCTTCCTGGAAATCACCGAGACCAAACCGGGCGAACAGCCCAAGCAGATTTTCAGCGGTTGGATGTTTGCCTCGTCGCCCGCGCTATCGGCGCTGGAGAACCCGGTCTATGACGTCTGGGTGGTGGCTTGCAAAATGACCCCGACCGCGTCGAAGCCGGCCGCAGCGCCACCACCTGCATCATCCAAGCCGCGCTGAAAGCTGGCATCGGCTTTCAATGCCTGCGCCAGCAGCCGGCGATATTTGTCGCGCCCGATCTCGATGGTGCCGAACTGGCGCAAATGCTCGGTCATGAATTGGCAGTCGAGCAGTTTGTAACCGCCTAAAATCAACCGGGCGACCAGGTGCACCAAGGCCACTTTGCTGGCGTCGGTGGTCCGGCTGAACATGCTCTCGCCGAAGAACGCGCCGCCCAAGGACACGCCATACAGCCCGCCGACCAGCACGCCGTCTTGCCAGCATTCCACGCTGTGGGCTTGGCCGCGATGGAACAGCGCTTGGT
>JBBSNV010000609.1:0-1630 GCA_038260375.1 Reyranellales bacterium | reverse complement strand
TCGATTTCGTCGATGAAAATGATGCAGGGCGCATTCTTCTTGGCCTGCTCGAACATGTCGCGCACGCGGGACGCGCCGACGCCCACGAACATTTCGACAAAGTCGGAGCCCGAGATGGTGAAGAACGGAACATTGGCTTCGCCCGCGATGGCGCGCGCCAACAAGGTCTTACCGGTGCCCGGCGGGCCTACCAACAAGCAGCCCTTGGGAATCTTGCCGCCCAGGCGCTGAAATTTCTGCGGGTCCTTGAGGAAGTCAACGATTTCTTCCAGCTCGTTTTTGGCTTCGTCGATACCGGCCACATCGTCGAACGTCACGCGCCCGGACTTTTCGGTCAGCAGCCGCGCGCGCGATTTGCCGAAGCCCATCGCCCTGCCGCCCCCCGACTGCATCTGACGCATGAAGAAGATGTAGACGCCGATCAACACCAACAGCGGCAGCCAGCCCAAGATGATGTTCAATAGCGGGCTGACGCCCTCGTCCGGCGCCGAGGCGGTGATCTTGCCGACCTTGCCCTTCAGACGGCTGATCAAATCGTTGTCGGTCGGAGCATAGGTGGTGAACGGGCGAGTGTCGTTGAAATTGCCCGAAATGGTGTGGCCCTGAATGTTGACGTTGGCGATCTGGCCGCCTTCGACCTGCGTCAGGAATTCCGAATAGGGAATTTGCGCGGCACCACTCCGCGTCGATGGCGACTGGAACAGATTGACCAGCACCAGCAACAACAGGCCGATGACGATCCATAAAGCCAGATTGCGACCGAAGATATTCACTGTCCGCCTCGTACGCCGTTAGGACTCTAGATAAGTCGTTGGCCAGCCAAAACAAGCGTGTGGGCCGCCGGCGCCAAAGGCCGTCCGGGCCGGAAAGCCGCCTTAAGCCATCCCGTCCCAGAACTGGATAGCGTAGCAGGGCCGCCGCCGAGCCGTCCACCATCGCCCACCGCCAGCAAATCGACGGTTTTGCCGTCCCGGCCGACCGTCCACAGCGCCGGCAGGGCACGGGCGGCCATCGTCGGCAGGGCGGCGACAAAGTCTCGCACTGGCCCGGCAAACCGCACCTGCTGCAATACCGCCAGGCGGCCCGCCTCGCCCAGCGTCTCGATCCGACCGCGTGCCGCGCCTCCCAGTTCCCTGCCATCGAGCACCAAGTCGAACCGGCCGTCCCAGCGTAACGTCGCTCGCTGGCCGGCATCGACCTCGACGGTGTGGGCGATGGCGCCCGCTTCGCGAGCGACCAGAATCTCGGCCGCCCGCACGACTACGCGACAACCGCCCACGGTGCATGCCTTGGCGTTGTCGATCGCGATCAGGGCGCGCCGCACCGCCTTTTGGCGCGGCCGATAGTTGCGGCCGGCGAGGGCGAAAACCGCTTGGCTCAACAGCCGGCGCGCCAATTCATGCGGCAACCGGACGAAATAGCCGCGCTCGATACTCAGCCAGCCTTCCGGCTTAACACTGACGCATTCGACCGCCGCCGCCGCCAGCCGAGCTTCGATCGCGCCACGTTCGTGGGCGAAACGCTCAGCCGATGCGACGACCGATTGCGTCAGTGCCGGCACGACATTCTGACGCAAGCGCGGACGCAGATAACTCAGATTGCGGTTGGTCGGATCGTCGATCCAGCTCAG
>JBBSNV010000608.1:0-1632 GCA_038260375.1 Reyranellales bacterium | reverse complement strand
CACCACCTGCTGACCCACTTCGGTCAAGTCGGCAACCAAGGTCTCTTGATCGTCTTCCAAAATCTGCGTGCCGCGCGGCAGCTTGATGATCAGGTCTTTGCCCGAGCGGCCGGTGCGCTGCTGGCCCATGCCGCCTTGGCCGCGCTCGGCCTTGAAATGCTGCTGGTAGCGGAAATCGATTAGGGTGTTGAGCCCATCGGCGCATTCGGCAATCACGTCGCCGCCGCGTCCGCCATCGCCGCCATCGGGTCCGCCATACTCGATGAACTTCTCGCGCCTGAAGCCGACGCAGCCGTTACCGCCGGCGCCGGAGCGGATATAGATTTTGGCTTGGTCGAGGAATTTCATGGCAGTGGCTTCGGTCTCTAAAAAGCAAAAGGGGGAATGGCCGGAACCATTCCCCCTTGAATGAATAGGGTCGAGGAAGGTTACTCGGCGGCCTGCTTCACATCCGACGGGCGCGGCTCGATGTTGACGAACACGCGGTCGTCGCTCTTATGGGTGAATTTCACCACGCCGGTGGCGGTGGCGAACAGAGTGTGGTCGCGGCCCATGCCGACATTCTTGCCGGCATAGAACTTGGTGCCGCGTTGGCGCACCAGGATGTTGCCCGACAGCACTTCTTGACCGCCGAAACGCTTGACGCCCAGGCGCTGGCCAGCCGAATCGCGCCCGTTGCGCGATGAGCCGCCTGCTTTCTTATGTGCCATGACTTAACTCCTCAAAAACTTCAGGCCCAGCGATCGAATGCTCAGGCGATTTCGTCGATCTTGATTACCGTCTGATGCTGACGGTGGCCGTTCTTGCGGCGATAGTTCTGGCGGCGCTTCTTCTTGAACACGATCACGGTGTCGGCGCGGGTGTGCTCGACCACGGTGCCGGTGACTTTGACGCCGGACAACAGCGGCGCGCCGATCTTGTCGCCCAGCATCAGCACTTCGCCGAACTCGACCTTGTCGCCCTTTTCGCCCAGCATGCGCTCGACGGTGATGGTGGCGTTGGAGGCGACGCGATACTGCTTACCGCCGCTCTTGATGACTGCGAACATGATCCGATCCTTAATGGCCGGCGCCGGTATTAGTAAGGTGGGGCGCGGCGAAAATTCAAAGGCGGGCCAACGTGCTAGATTTTCTGGCCGCCTGAAGCGGCAGGACTATACTCACCGCCAAGCGCGTGTCAACCGCAGCGCGATACGGGTTAAGCAGTTGATTATAGACGATATTCCGCGAAATGTGCACCCCGACCGGCCAGCCCGCCAGATATAGGGCAACAACGGCCGGCGACCCCCAACCTGCTGATAGCGCTGGCGATTTTGACTTTCCGGCATCCAGTCCGTTTGCCTTGCGAGGCGGGAAGGTGGCGGTTATAGTCCGCCGCCTTTTGACCGGCCGGCCCCGTTTTTATCGAGATTTCAGGCGTGCAAGCGCCTTGCGGAGGGGTGCCAGAGTGGTCGATCGGGACAGTCTCGAAAACTGTTGTGCCTTTACGGGTACCGTGGGTTCGAATCCCACCCCCTCCGCCACTTCGGAATAAAGCTGGGCACTGCGCCCGGCAGCGATCCCGCACCGCCTGCGGCGGCAAGCGTCCGCAGCAGGTCGGACTTCGATCCCATGATGCGCACTTCGCCGTCGT
>JBBSNV010000607.1:0-1647 GCA_038260375.1 Reyranellales bacterium | reverse complement strand
TATACCCGGCTGCTCGGCATGCAGGTGCTGCGCAAACGCGACGTGCCGGCCGGAAAATATTCGCTGGCCTTCGTCGGCTATGGCGACGAACGTTCCAGCAGCGTGATCGAGTTGACCCACAATTGGGATCAGAAGGAGCCATATCAACTGGGCAGCGCCTTCGGCCATTTGGCGATCGGCGTGAAGGACATATACGGCGTGTGCGATAAGCTCAAAGGCGAGGGCGTCAGGATTCCGCGCCCGCCCGGCCCGGTGCAGCATGGCACCACGGTGATCGCGTTCATTGAGGATCCGGACGGCTACAAGATCGAACTGATCCAGACAGCTTCATAGGCCGCTGTGCCATAAGACTGATTAAAGCGGCTCGATTAAAGCTAAAAAACGTTGGTGGCGCGCAGCAGCATCATCAGAGCCAACCCGACCGTCAGCGCCATTGCGATGCGCAAACCGGTGAAGCGCAATCCGCCCAGGCGGATGTTGTCGTTGGCCGGTGGGCCCAGGCGGATATTACGGCGCGCGCCAAGCTGCCCCGTCGGCGCGCGTGCCGAAGGCGACCGGGAGCCTGAATAGCTCTGCTTGCCCGCCACGTTTTCTCCTTGAGTAACAGGGCTGTCGAGCCGCTTGGACGCGGCCTGCGCGGTTTGGCACCCCCATGCTAACAGGGACGCCGTGGGTGGGAAAGTCGCACCCGCCAAAAAATGGTGTTCCGGCGGGCGAAATCTGGTGGAAAAGTGCGGTCAGCCACCGCCAAAAGTATTAGACGCGCTTCTTGACCGGCACGAATGGGCGCTGCGCGTAGCCGGTGTAAAGCTGGCGCGGCCGGCCGATCTTCTGCGACGGATCCTCGACCATCTCGCGCCATTGCGCGATCCAGCCCACCGTGCGGGCCACCGCAAACAGCACGGTGAACATGCTGACCGGGATGCCCATGGCGCGGAAGATGATGCCGGAATAGAAATCGACGTTCGGGTACAGCTTCTTTTCGATGAAGTAATCGTCGTTCAGCGCGATGTGCTCCAGCTCCATCGCCAGTTCCAGCAGCGGATCGTTGCGCACGCCCATTTCGTCCAGCACTTCGTTGCAGGTGCGTTGCATGATCTTGGCGCGCGGATCGTAGTTTTTGTAAACGCGATGGCCGAAACCCATCAGGCGGAAATTGTCCTTGGGGTCCTTTGCGCGCCTAATGAACTCGGGAATGCGCTTCTTGTCGCCGATTTGATTGAGCATGTTCAGCACGGCTTCGTTAGCACCGCCATGGGCGGGGCCCCACAGCGAAGCGATGCCGGCGGCAATACAGGCGAACGGGTTGGCGCCTGAGGAGCCCGCCAGGCGCACGGTCGAGGTCGAGGCGTTCTGTTCGTGATCGGCGTGCAGGATCAAAATTCGATCCATCGCGCGCGCCAGCACCGGGCTCATCTTGTAGGGCTCGGCCGGCACCGCATACATCATGTGCAGGAAGTTTTCGGCGTATTTCAGGTCGTTGCGCGGATGGATGAAAGGCTGGCCCAGCGAATATTTATAGGCCATCGCCGCCATAGTCGGCATCTTGGCGATCAAGCGATACGATGCCACCATGCGCTGGTGCGGATCGTTGATGTCGAGCGAGTCGTGATAGAAAGCGGCCAGGCCGCCGACCACGCCGCACAT
>JBBSNV010000606.1:0-1659 GCA_038260375.1 Reyranellales bacterium | reverse complement strand
GGTGCGCGCGATCATGGTCGATACCAGATCGGCGCGCGCCGCCGGGCTGCGCTCCCACAGTTTCTTGCCGGTGCCGTCGAAGCGCGCCACCAGCGCCGCCGATACGGTATAGGGCCCGCCGGAAACGGTGGCGGCGATTACGATGTGGCCGTCCTCACCGACATCGAGCGAGGTCGGCACGTAAGGCCGATTGTCGTCGAACACTGACGTCAGGAAGCGACCGACGGCCGTGCGTTGCGATTGGGCCAGCGCGGGCCCAGCGGCTACGAGCACGGCCACGACCGTCGCCACGCCCAAAGACAGACCCGACCCTATGCCGTTGCGTTTCATGGCAGCGATTTTACGCTAACCATTGCTTAGCGACAGCGTTGGCTTGGGTCGAAATGGCCGGCTATGCTGACCGGCAAAGCACTGGGAGAATAGCCATGATGCGCAAGAATCCGCCATTTCGCGCCGATCAGGTCGGCAGCCTGTTGCGGCCGGCTGCCCTCAAGGAGGCGCGGGCCAAGCGCGCTGCAGGCCAAATCGACGATGCGTCGCTGCGCCAGGTCGAGGACGAGGCGATCATCAAGGTGATCCATCACCAGGAAGAGATCGGCCTGAAAGCCGTGACCGACGGCGAGTTTCGCCGCGCCATGTGGCATTTCGATTTCCTGGAACAGCTCGATGGTGTGGAATCGTTTCACTCCGACCACGGCATCCAATTCAAAGGCGGCATCGAAACACAGGCCAAGGGCCTGCGCGTGACCGGCAAGCTCGGCTTCTCCGGCCATCCGATGCTCGATCATTTCAAGTTCCTCAAGCAGAATGCCACGCATGCTGTGGCGAAGATGACGATACCTTCGCCCAGTGTTCTGCATTTCCGCGGCGGGCGGAATGCAGTCGATCAAGCTGTCTATCCCGACATGAAAGAATTCTATCGCGACCTGGGCCAGGCCTACCGCAAGGCGGTGCATGCCTTTGCCGATGCTGGCTGCCGCTATCTGCAGCTCGACGAAACCAATCTGGCCTATTTGTGCGATCCCGAGCAGCGCGACATGCTGAAGAAGCGCGGCGAGGATCCCGACGCGCTGACTGACATCTATGCCAAGATGATCAACACCGCGATCTCCGATCGGCCCCACGACATGATCGTCACCATGCATCTGTGCCGCGGCAATTTCCGTTCGAGCTGGATCGCGCAAGGCGGTTACGAGCCGGTGGCCGAGGCGCTGTTCAACACCATCGGCGTCGATGGCTATTTCATGGAGTTCGACAACGAGCGCGCCGGTGGCTTCGAGCCTTTGCGTTTCGTGCCGGCTGGCAAGACGGTGATCCTGGGCCTGATCACCTCCAAGGTCGGTGTGCTGGAGGATCGCGGCGAAATCCGCCGTCGTATCGACGCCGCCAGCAAATTCGTGCCGCTCGACCAGTTGGGTCTCAGCCCGCAATGCGGCTTCGCCAGCACCGAAGAAGGCAATGTGTTGGGCGAGGAAGACCAATGGGCCAAGCTGTCGATGGTGGTGGAATTGGCGCGGGATGTCTGGGGGCAGCCGTAACAGTTGATCGTTGCCTCGCTTATGCTTCACGGGGGCTTGATGCTGCGTTACCGCGAACATCGCTATTTTGACGCTTGATCCTTGGCAGTGGAGGCCATCATGAAAGCTCTTATCGATCTGT
>JBBSNV010000605.1:0-1659 GCA_038260375.1 Reyranellales bacterium | reverse complement strand
GCCCAAGAATGTGCTGGGCACGGTGGGTAAAGCGGGCGGTAGTGTGCTGGGCACCATCACAGGTGGCAAGATCGGCGGTTCCAGCAGCGGCGCGTCTTCCGGCGGCGGCGGATGTGGCCCGATCGCGGCGGCTACCCCGCCACCCGCCGCTGCGCCCAATGCTGCAAAGAAGCCCGCACCGGTGGCGCCGCCGGCCAAAGGCAATTCGCCGGGCGACAAAGTGAAGAAACTGTTCAAGTAAGTGCGCAGGAAATATCTCAACTGTAGCGTCGTCGAGACGACGGACGGGCTAGCGCCGGCGCTTGACGGCAAGACCATGCGCACGCCGGCCGGCGCACCGTTTGTGCTGTCCAATCGGGCTTTGGCCGATGCCATCGCCGCGGAGTGGAACGCGGTGGGCGAGAAAGCTGAGATCGATCCCAAGCGGATGCCGGTAACGCGTCTGGCCACCACGGCGATTGACCGTGTTCGCGCGCAGCGCGACAAGGTGATCGAAGAGATCGCGGCGTCTGGCCGAACCGATCTGCTGTGCTATCGCGCCGAGCAACCTGTATCTTTGATCGAGCGGCAGAATGCCGGATGGACCCCCTGGCTCGATTGGGCGCAGACCCGTTTTGCAATAAGCCTCGCCGTCACCCAAGGCGTCATGCCAGTGGCTCAGGACGAAGTATCGATCGCGCGGTTGCACCAAGCCGTGGCGCGGTTCGACGATTTTGCCTTGGCGGCACTGTTCAACCTGACCGCCATGCTGGGTTCGCTCGTGTTGGCCTTGGCGGTGCTGCACGACGAACTCGAGATCGAGCGTGCGGCGGATTTGGCGGAAATCGACGCCGTGTTCCAGGCGGAGCGCTGGGGTGAGGATAATTTCGCCATCAAGCGGCGCCGCGACGTGCGCCATGACATCAGCCAGGCCGGAAAATTTCTGGCGCTGCTTTCACCCAGCGGATCTTAACTCGACTCCTAAGCGACTGAAAATGCATAGTTTCCGAGCATTTTTACCTAAGCCACGGGCTGGCGCATAAAACCGGTAAATGCTAGGTCATAGTTGCGCCGCGCTCGGGCGCGCCTGCTTATCGGAAACAAAATGCAGCACATCTTGAAGCAGCTGGAAAAGAAACGTCAGCAAGCGCAGCTGGGCGGTGGCGAAAAGCGCATCGACGCGCAGCACGGCAAAGGCAAGCTGACCGCGCGCGAACGGCTCGACATTTTCCTCGATCCAGGTTCATTCGAGGAATACGACATGTTCGTCGAACATCGCACCTCCGATTTCGGTATGGACAAGCAGAAGATCCCGGGTGACGGCGTGATCACAGGCCACGGCACGGTCAATGGCCGTCTGGTGTTCGTGTTCAGCCAGGATTTCACGGTGTTCGGCGGCGCGCTGTCGGAAGCCCATGCCGAGAAGATATGCAAGATCATGGACAAGGCGATCACGGTCGGTGCCCCGGTGATCGGCATTAACGATTCCGGCGGCGCGCGCATTCAAGAAGGCGTCAATTCGTTGGCCGGCTACGCCGACGTGTTCTTGCGCAACGTCATGAGCTCGGGCGTGGTGCCGCAGATTTCCATGGTGATGGGGCCCTGCGCCGGCGGCGCGGTTTATTCGCCGGCCATGACCGACTTCATCTTCATGGTGAAGGACAGCTCCTACATGTTCGT
>JBBSNV010000604.1:0-1661 GCA_038260375.1 Reyranellales bacterium | reverse complement strand
GCGTCGCGCCATCTCGACGGGCTGAACGACACGCAGCTCGAGGCGGTCGAGACCATCGATGGGCCGCTGCTGGTGCTGGCCGGCGCCGGCACCGGCAAGACCAAGGTGCTGACCTCGCGCATCGGCCACATCCTGCTCAACCGCAAGGCTTTCCCCAGTCAGATCCTGTCGGTCACCTTCACCAACAAAGCCGCGCGCGAAATGCTCAACCGCGTCGCCGGGTTGATCGGCCGCGCCGCCGATGGGCTGTGGCTGGGCACGTTCCATTCGGTCGGCGCGCGCATGCTGCGTCGCCACGCCGAACTGGTCGGGCTGAAGCCCAATTTCACCATTCTCGATACCGACGATCAGATCCGCCTGCTCAAGCAACTGCTCGAAGCCGAGAATATCGACGACAAAAAATGGCCGGCGCGGATTTTGACGCAAATCATCCAGCGCTGGAAAGATCGCGGCCTGACCCCCGACAAGATCTCGGTCCAGGACGGCGGCGATTTCGCCAATGGCCGCGCCATCGAGATCTATCGCCAGTACCAGGAACGCCTGCAGCAATTGAACGCCGCCGATTTCGGCGATCTGCTGCTGCATTGCCTGACCTTGTTCACCAAGAACCCCGAAGTGCTGGCCGACTACCACCGCCGCTTCCGCTACATCCTGGTCGACGAGTATCAAGACACCAACGTGGCGCAGTATCTGTGGCTGCGTCTCCTCGCTCAAGGCAACCGCAACATCTGCTGCGTCGGCGACGACGATCAATCGATCTACGGTTGGCGTGGCGCCGAAGTCGGCAACATCCTGCGCTTCGAAGCCGATTTCCCCGGTGCCAAGATCATCCGCCTCGAACGCAACTACCGCTCGACGCCGCATATCTTGGGCGCCGCGTCGGGCCTGATCGCCAACAACGAAGGCCGCTTGGGCAAGACCTTGTGGACCTCGGCCAAGGAAGGCGAACGGGTCAATGTGCGCGGCGTGTGGGACGGCGACGAGGAAGCGCGCGCGGTGGGCGAAGAGATCGAAGCGCTGCAGCGCAAGCAGCACAAGCTGTCCGATATCGCCATCCTGGTGCGCGCCGGCTTCCAGACCCGCGAGTTCGAAGAACGCTTCATCCAATTGGGCCTGCCCTATCGTGTGATCGGCGGACCGCGGTTCTACGAGCGCCAGGAAATCCGCGACGCCATGGCCTATCTGCGCGTCACGGTGCAGCCCGACGACGATCTGGCGTTCGAGCGCATCTACAACACGCCGCGCCGTGGCCTGGGCGATTCGGCGTTGCGTGTGTTGCGCGAAGCCGCCCGAGCGCAGCGCGTATCGTTGACCGAAGCCGCGCGCCGCGTGATCGAGACCGACGAACTCAAAGCGCGGCCGCGCAATTCGTTGACGGCTTTGCTCAACGGTTTCGACCGCTGGCGCGCGCTGATCGAGGGCATGCCGCATCCCGAGCTGGTCGAAACCATCTTGGAAGAGAGCGGCTATGTCGAAATGCTGCAGAACGATAAATCGCCCGAGGCGCCGGGCCGGCTGGAGAATCTGAAGGAGCTGGTCAACGCCATCCAGGAATTCGAAAACCTGCAAGGTTTCTTGGAGCATGTCAGCCTGGTGATGGATAACAACGACAATTCCTCAGGCGACATGGTCAACATCATGACCCTGCACTCGGCCAAGGG
>JBBSNV010000603.1:0-1662 GCA_038260375.1 Reyranellales bacterium | reverse complement strand
GTCAAATACGCCCGCGCCGAACCCAAGAACTGGCCGCAGGCGTTTCCGCAAAAGAAGGCGGCCGAGTAATTATTGTCACCCTGAGCGAAGCGAAGGATCTTGCTCAGGCAATTGTCGCTTACGACTGAGAGCTCCCAAGCCGAGGCAAGATGCTTCGCTGCGCTCCGCAAGACGGAGTTGTTAAGCCCCCGCAGCCTTCGGCTCGTCCCAGCCCTGACGGCGGAATTTATTGGCCGGATAGACGCCGATGATGCGCACCTCGCGCGAGAAGAAGCGCAACTCCTCCAACGCCAAGGTGACGTTCTTGTCGTCGGGGTGACCTTCGATCTCGGCATAAAACTCCGCCGATTCGAAAGCGGCGCCGCTGACATAGCTTTCCAGTTTGGTGATGTTGACGCCGTTGGTGGCGAAGCCGCCCAGCGCCTTGTACAGCGCCGCCGGCACCGAGCGCACGCGGAACACGAAGCTGGTCATGCACATGCCGGCGCCTAACTTGGGCCGCTGCGCACGGGCCGAGAAGATCACGAAGCGCGTGGTGTTGTGATCGGCATCCTCGATATTGCTCTTGAGGATCTTCAAGCCGTAGATCTTGGCCGCCAGGCTCGACGAAATCGCCGCCACCGATGGATCGTTGAGTTCGGAAATCTCGCGCGCCGCGCCCGCAGTGTCGGCCGCCACCACTGCCTTGAGTTTGAGTTTGCGGATGATGTTGCGGCATTGCGCCAGCGCGTGCACATGGCTGCGCACGGCCTTGATCGTTTTCAGGCTGGCGCTCTTGATCGCCACCAGACAGTGCTCGACGCGCTGGTAATGCTCGCCAATGATGTACATGCCGGAATTGGGCATCAGCGAATGGATGTCGGCGACGCGGCCCGCCACCGAGTTCTCGATCGGGATCATCGCCAGAGTGGCGCGCTTCTCGCGCAAGGCGGCGAAGGCGTCTTCGAAAGTGCGGCACGGCAGCGGCGCCATGGCGGGATAGACCGCGCGGCAGGCGATGTCGGAATTGGCGCCGGGTTCGCCCTGGAAAGCAATGCTGCGCGCCGGATCGGCCATGACAAATCTTCCTGACAATTGAATGGGTTAGCGCGCCAAGGCGGCGCGGGCTTGGGCAAGATCGGCCGGAGTATCGACACCGAGCGGCACCACGTCAACCGAGCAGGCGTCGATGCGCATGCCCGCCTCCAGCGCGCGCAACTGCTCCAATTTTTCGCGCAGCTCCAACGGACTGGGCGGCAGGGAGACGAAGCGCTGCAACGCTGAGCGGCGATAAGCATAGAGACCGATGTGATGCCACAAAGTGCCTTCGCCCCACGGCACCGGTAGCCGGCTGAAATAGATGGCGCGGCCGACGCGCTGGCCTTGAGCGAACGCTACCGCCGCTTTCACCACATGGCTGCCGCTGCGTTCCTCGTCGGTGGTGATCGGCGCCACCAGGGTGGCGATATCGACTGCCGCCTCTTGCAACGGCAACAACGAATCACGGATCGCTTTGGGATCGAGCGTGGGCAGATCGCCCTGCACATTGACCACCACATCGTGCTGGCCGTCGCGGTCGAGCAGATTAAGCGCCTCGAAGATGCGGTCCGAGCCCGAAGGATGATCCGACCGCGTCAGCACTGCATTGCCGCCCGCCGCCCGCACCGCCTCGACGATCGCGGC
>JBBSNV010000602.1:0-1663 GCA_038260375.1 Reyranellales bacterium | reverse complement strand
ATGTGCGCCTGCCGCTGCGGTATCAAGGTCCACTTGAAGGACGGCCGCATCCGCTACATCGAAGGCAATCGCGCGCATCCGATTAACAAGGGCGTGCTGTGCGGCAAAGGTGCGGCCGGCATCATGAACCATTACTCGCCGGCGCGGCTGCAAAAGCCGCTGTTGCGCATCGGCGAGCGCGGCGCGGGAGATTTCAAAGAAATAGAGTGGGAGGAGGCGCTGCTTCTGGCCACGCAGTGGCTGAGCGAAATCCGTCACGACGATCCGCGCAAGCTGGCCTTCTTCACCGGCCGCGACCAAAGCCAGTCTCTGACCGGCTGGTGGGCGCAGCAATACGGCACACCCAACTACGCCGCCCATGGCGGCTTCTGCTCGGTCAACATGGCGGCGGCCGGGCTGTATTCGATCGGCGGCAGCTTCTGGGAGTTCGGCGAACCCGATTGGGAGCACACCAAGTATTTCGCCATGTTCGGCGTGGCCGAGGATCACGATAGCAACCCGATCAAGATCGGCCTGGCCAAGCTCAAGGCGCGCGGCGCCAAATACGTCGCCATCAATCCGGTCAAGACCGCGTATGCCGCGATCGCCGACGAATGGATCGGCGTGCGCCCCGGCACTGATGGCGCACTGATCCTGGCCATCGTCCATGAGCTGCTCAAGGCTCAGCAGGTCGATCTCGATTTCCTGGTGCGCTACACCAATGCGCCGTGGCTGGTGATCGATTCAGCCGGCAGCGCCGATCACGGGCTGATCGTGCGCGACGATCTGGGCAAGCCGCTGTGTTTTGATCGCACCAGCAACGCCGTGGTCTCGGCCTTGCTGCCCGATATCGCGCCGGCGCTATCGGGCAAGGTCGAGTTGTTCGATGGCCGCACCGCGCGGCCGGTGTTCGAGGTGATGATCGAGCGCTATCTCGACCAGCAATATTCGCCCGAGCGCGCGGCCGAAATTACCGGCGTACCGGTTGCCACGATCAAGCGCATGGCAGCGGAGATGGCGCATGCCGCTTTCAAAGAACAGATCGAATTGCCGATCGAATGGACCGATTGGGCGGGCCGCAAACACGCCACGATGATCGGCCGGCCGGTGTCGATCCACGCCATGCGCGGCATCTCGGCTCACAGCAACGGCTTCCAGACTTGTCGTGCGCTGCATGTGTTGCAGATGTTGTTGGGCGCGATCGATACGCCGGGCGCGTTCCGCTACAAATCGCCTTATCCGCGCGCCTGTCCGCCGCCGATCAAGCCGGCCGGCAAAGCCGAGCAAGTCGTCGCCGGCAAAGCCATGCCGGGGCCGCCGCTGGGCTTTCCAATGGGGCCGGAGGATTTGCTGGTCGATGCCGACGGCACGCCGCGGCGCATCGACGGCGCTTATTCCTGGGAAGCGCCGATTGCCGCGCACGGCATGCTGCACATGGTGATCCGCAACGCTTGGGCCGGCCAGCCTTACGAGATCGACACGCTGTTTCTATACATGGCCAACATGGCCTGGAACTCGTCCATGAACAGCGCCGAGACGGCGCAGATGCTGACCGACAAGAAGCCCGACGGCAGCTATCGCATCCCGCATTTCATTTATTCCGACGCGTTCTTCTCCGAGACCGTTGCCTATGCCGATTTGATCCTGCCCGACACGACCTATCTGGAGCGGTGGGACGCGATCT
>JBBSNV010000601.1:0-1663 GCA_038260375.1 Reyranellales bacterium | reverse complement strand
ATTGGCGCGTGCTGGGCGGCACCGTGATCGGCAATTTGATCGCGCTGGGCCTATTCTACATGGTGCAGTACATCCCCTCGACCGGCACTGCCTATATCATCCTGGGCATCGTGCCGTTCCTGGTGCGGCCGCTGCCCGATCGGCTGGCGCCTAACATCATGCGACCGGGCATGCCGATCCTATGCGGCTTCATCGTGCAGATCCTGCAATTGACCTGCGGCGTGTCGGGACCGAGCCTGGACATCTTCTTCGTGCGCTCGGGTTTGGACCGACGCCACATCGTAGCCACCAAGGCCGCGACGCAAACCATCGGCCATTTCATCAAGCTGGCTTATTTTCTCGAGTTGGTGAGGGCGGCCCCGTCGATCGACATATCGCTGTGGATTTTCGCCATGACGGTGGTGACAGCGATCAGCGGCACCTCGGCGGCACGGAAGGTGCTGGAGGGGCTGACCGACAAGCAGTTCATCCAATGGAGCCAGCGCATCATCCTGGCCTTGGGCGCGGTCTATCTGGCCTGGGGCATTTGGCTCAGCGCCATGGCCTGAACCCCTGAGCCTAACGCCCAAATGGCTGGCATCGACTTAAGCGCCGGATTGGGCTAATCCCGCCGCCATGCGCTATTTGTCCGGCACCATCTTTGCTGCGGCCACCGCCCCCGGTTTGGGTGGCGTGGCCATGCTGCGCGTGTCGGGCCCACAGGCCAGGACTGCAGTGGAGCGGTTGACCGGTAAGCCGGTGCCGGCGCCGCGCCGCGTGTCGGTGCGCCGCTTCGTCGATCCCAGCAGCGGCGAGGCGATCGATCGCGGTCTGGTGTTGTGGTTTGCCGCGCCCCACAGCATGACCGGCGAGGACGTGGCCGAGTTTCATGTCCATGGCGGGCGGGCGGTGATGCTGGCCATGACCGAGGCGCTGGCGGCGCTCGAGGGGTGCCGGCTGGCCGAGCACGGCGAATTCACCCGGCGCGCCTTCGAACACGGCAAGCTCGACCTGACCGAGGCCGAAGCGGTGGCCGATCTGGTGGCGGCCCAGACCGCGGCGCAACGGCGTCAGGCGTTGCGCCAGCTCGATGGCGAGTTGGGGGCGCTCTACGAAAATTGGCGCGGGCGGTTGATTAAGGCCTTGGCCCATGTCGAGGCCGATATCGATTTTCCCGACGAGGGTTTGCCGCAAGGCATCGCGGCGGCAGTGCGCCCGGATTTACAGGTCTTGATCGGTGAAATGACGACACATCTGGACGACGGTCGACGTGGCGAGCGATTGCGTGAAGGGATTCACATCGCCATCGTCGGTGCGCCCAACACGGGGAAATCGTCCTTGCTCAATTTGCTGGCGCAGCGTGACGCGGCGATCGTGTCGGAGATCGCCGGCACCACACGGGACGTGGTCGAAGTTTCGCTCGATCTGGGCGGCTGGCCGGTGACCTTGGCCGACACCGCGGGCCTGCGTGACAGCGACGATGCAATCGAACGCGAAGGCGTGCGCCGGGCCCGACTACGCGCCGACCATGCCGATCTTCGCCTGGGCGTGCTCGATGCCGGCAATCCGCAATCGATGGCGGCGCTGTACGGTGTGGTCGGCAGCGAGGATTTGCTGCTGCTGAACAAGAGGGACCTGGTTGGGGCAACGCCGGACTGGGCGCCGCCGACGGCGCTGGCGGTGT
>JBBSNV010000600.1:0-1663 GCA_038260375.1 Reyranellales bacterium | reverse complement strand
TGCCCTGCCATAGCGCGATCAAGCTCTTGCACAATTCTGGCTCGAACACGCGCGGCAGGATCAGCACCGGCGGTGTCGAGCCTTGCAACAGATCCGGTTTCGGCTCGTCGTGCTTGGCGCGCGCGACTTCCGTGGCCAAGAGTTTTGCCACTGCATCCGGCGTGGGATCGGCCAGCGCCGCCAGCAGACGTTGATTGGCATCGAGCAGCAGCAAGCGCGATGTGACGGCTTTGCCGCCTTGTTGCTGCGGCGCCAGTAGCACGTCGAGCATCTGGCGCTTCTCATCGTGAAGCACGAAGAGCAGGCCGGTTGCACTCGCCGCCTCTGCGGCGATCCCGACCAGCGGCACGTTGTGTGCCTTACACGAGGCCGCCAAGCCGCCGATGTCCAATCCCGCCACCGAGTTGGCCGCCAGCAGCGCCACCGGCTCGCCGCGGAACGCCCAATAGAGTTTGCGCTGCTCATTACCGGCAATCGGCAGCTCGATATCGGGCAGGCGATCGCCCGCATTGAGGGGGAAAATTGGCGGTTTCACCCGCACAGGCTTAAGCCGACGGCGGCGTCCATGCAAGCCACCGCGTGAAATCACGCGCCAGACATTGCGTGAATTGCAATTCCTCGCCCATGATGGCGGCAACGAACTGGGAAAGCGTCCATGAGCGAGCCGAAATTCAGCAAGATCGACAGCAACGGCATCAGCCTGCGCGTGGCCGAAATGGGCAGCGGGCCGTTGGTGCTGTTCTGCCATGGCTGGCCGGAATCCTGGTATTCCTGGCGCCACCAGCTCAAAGCGGTGGCCGATGCCGGCTTCCGCGCCGTCGCGCCCGACATGCGGGGCTATGGCGCCAGCGAAGCGCCCTCGCCGATCGAGAGCTACACCCAGATGCATCTGGTGGGCGACATGGTCGGGCTGGTCACCGCGTTGGGCGAGAAGCAGGCGGTGGTGGTAGGCCACGATTGGGGTGCGCCGGTTGCCTGGAACAGCGCGCTGCTGCGCCCCGACATGTTCCGCGCCGTGGTCGGCATGAGCGTGCCGTGGACGCCGCCGTCTTACGTCGATGCGCTGTCGGCATTGGAAAAGCTCGGCATCAAGACGTTCTACATGCAATATTTTCAGCGCCCCGGCGTGGGCGAGGCTGAGTTCGAGCGCGACATTGCCAACAGCTTGCGCCGCATTTATTTCTCCGGCTCCGGCGATGCGCCCGAGCGCAGCAGCTTTGGCGTGCTGGACGAAGGCGGCGGCTTTCTCGACAAGACGGTCACGCCGGAAAAACTGCCGGCTTGGCTGAGCCAAGCCGATCTCGATTACTTCACCGGCGAATTCAAGCGCGCCGGATTTCGCGGCGGCTTGAACTGGTATCGCAATCTGCGCCGCAACTGGGAGCTGTTCGCACCCTGGCGCGGCCAGCCGATCAAGCAGCCGTCCTTGTTCATCGCCGGCAGCCGGGATGGGGTGTTGAAATTCCCCGCCTCGATGAAACAGATCGCGGCCTTTCCGCAAACCCTGCCCGGCATTCGCGGCTCGGTGATCGTCGAGGGCGCCGGTCACTGGATCCAGCAAGAGCGCCCGGCCGAGGTGAACCAGGCGCTGATCAAATTTCTAAAAGGGCTTTAGCGCTCGCCTGCGACCGGATTGCCTTTGCGGCCGGCGCGGCTGGGCATG
>JBBSNV010000599.1:0-1667 GCA_038260375.1 Reyranellales bacterium | reverse complement strand
CAGCCAATCGAGGGCGTATTCAATTCGTATGGGGGCCGCCGCTTGCGATCTTCCGCTTTCGCATAGTCGGTACTCACATCAATGCCGGGCGATAACGATTTGAATCGCCGCCCAGTCGAGCCGGTGGCGCAACGCTACGCAGGTCGCGAAAATAATTTTCAGGGCCGGCAAAAGAAAGCAGTGGTGCCCCGAGTCGGATTTGAACCAACGGCCTACCGCTTACGAAGCGGTTGCTCTACCACTGAGCTATCGGGGCTTGCTGCGCGGGGTCCAGGAACCGGTCCGCCAAGGCGCCCGCTTATAACGGCCACCCTCCCAACTGACAAGAGCGGCGGCAAGCCCTTGTTCGGCCGCGCTGCTTGAGTTTCTCGCGCGCCGTTTCCGGCCAAACATCGGTAGCCATCGCCGATAGGGACCGGGGGCAACATTGCCGCCTGCTATTCACCGTCCAGGGGGGGTTGACCTTCCAGTTACTGGAAGCCGCATATATAAAGCCAACCCAGCGGTTTTCCGCGGAATTGGAGCCCATTATGTCGAGTCCGGTCGTCAAACAAGCCTGTTGCGGCTGCGCGGCGTCCTCTGCCCCCAAGAGCCCAGCGCGGGCCGCATCCCCCGTCGCCAACCGACCAGCAACGGTAGCTCCGCTGATGCTGCGCATCGGCGGCATGACCTGCGCCACCTGTGCTGGTCGGGTCGAGAAAGCGCTGAAGAAAGTACCGGGCGTTTCCTCGGCTTCCGTCAATCTCGTCTCCAAGCAAGCGGCGGTAAGTGCCGACGGTGTGCCGCAGGACATGTTGATCGAGGCGGTTCGCCAAGCCGGCTATACCGCGCAACCCGTCGATCATCATGCCGGGCACAGCCACGATCATGGCGCCGAGGAAAATCCGCGTCGCGCCATGTTGCTGATCATCGGCGCCTGGCTGTTTGCCGCGCCGTTCGTTGTCGACATGATCTGGCGATTGGTCGTCGGTCAGCATGCCCTGCCGCCGGTCGTACAATGGGCGTTGGCGACGGTGGTGCTGTTCGGCTTCGGCGCCCGTTTTTTCGGCGCGTCGTGGCGCGCGCTGAAAGCCTTTACCGGCAATATGGATCTGCTGGTGGTGCTAGGCACCACGGCCGCTTACGTGCTGAGCGCCGCTATCGTGTTGGGTGTGGCGCCGGGTGGCCATCACGATCTTTATTTCGAAGCCTCCGCCGTGGTGATCGCCATGGTGCTCACGGGGCGCTGGCTGGAGAACCGCGCCAAACATGCAACCTCTTCAGCAATACGCGCGCTGGAAGCGTTGCGGCCGGCGACGGCGCGGGTCAAGCGCGATGGCCGCGAAAGCGAAATCCCGGTGAGTGATGTCGTGGTCGGCGACACGCTGCTGCTGCGGCCGGGCGAAACCGTGCCGGTCGATGGCGAAATCCTCTCCGGTAGTTCCGCGCTCGACGAATCGATGCTGAGCGGCGAAAGCATGCCGGTGGAGAAGAGCGCGGGCGATGCCGTGGTCGGCGGATCGCGCAACGGCGACGGCGCACTGGAATTGCGCGCGACGGCGATCGGCGCAAATTCGCGCCTGTCCGGTATCGTGCGACTGGTCGAACAGGCGCAAGCCACCCGCATGCCGATCGAAGCGCTGGTAGACAGAATCAGCGCCATCTTCGTGCCGGCCATCGTCGTGGTG
>JBBSNV010000598.1:0-1671 GCA_038260375.1 Reyranellales bacterium | reverse complement strand
TTCGGCATCGGTCCGGCCGGCACCGGCAAGACCTATCTCGCTGTGGCCATGGCGGTGTCCTTGCACCTGACCGGCGCGATCGATCGCATCGTGCTGTCGCGGCCCGCGGTCGAAGCGGGCGAGCGGTTGGGCTTCCTGCCCGGCGATTTGAAGGACAAGGTCGATCCCTATCTGCGCCCGCTTTACGACGCGCTGTACGACATGCTGCCGGCCGAGCAGGTGGTCAACCGCCTGGCCAGCGGCGAGATAGAGGTAGCACCGCTGGCGTTCATGCGCGGCCGCACCCTGACCAACGCCTTCGTCATTTTGGACGAGGCGCAGAACACAACGCCGATGCAGATGAAAATGTTTCTCACCCGACTGGGCGAAGGCTCGCGCATGGTGGTGACCGGCGATCTTTCCCAGATCGATCTACCGCAAGGCGCGCGCTCGGGCTTGCGCGATGCGGTCGATGCCCTGGGCCACATCCCGGCGCTCGATGTGATCCGCTTCAATGCCGCCGACGTGGTGCGCCACGATCTGGTGGCCGAGATCGTTCGCGCTTATGACGCGCGCGATGTGGCCAACAAACGCGATCATGGCCAAAGCTAACAAGCCGGCCGGCAAAGCCCCCACCATCGATGTCGTGATCATGGCAGCGGGCTGGCGCAAGGCGCTGCCCACCGCGCCAGCCTTGTGTCGGCGCGCCGCACGCGCTGTGCTGGCTGCCGTCCCCAGCAAAACGCGGCGCGGCACCATCGCCATTGCCCTGGCCAACGACACGACCTTGCGCGAGCTCAATCACCAATTCCGCGGCAAAAACCAGCCGACCAACGTGCTGTCCTTCCCCACGGATGAGTCCGACCAACTGGGTGATATCGCGTTGGCGTTGCAGACCGTCAAGCGCGAGGCCGCCGAACAAGGCAAGACGCTGCGCCAGCACCTTATTCATCTAGTGGTGCACGGCACTTTGCATCTGCTGGGCCACGACCACGAGCGCCCCGGCCAGGCCAAACGCATGGAAGATTTGGAATGCGTAGTCCTGGCTGGGCTTGGCCTGCCGGACCCTTATGTGTTGCCTATACGTTCGAAAAAGCTTAATAAAACAGCAGCTTAGCTGTGAAATACGCGGTAGGCTGCAACGCCAGGCCTGTGCTATGGTCGGCTAACGATGAACCAGCCTCGCAGCAAGCCGGCCGCCACCAGCCCCGGCTCGGCACCGATTTCCCAACCGGCCAAGCCCGACGTTGCGGCCAGACCGGCGGTCAATAGCCAGACTGGCGATGGCCCGTTGGGCAGGCCGACGGCCCACGCCAAGCTCAAACCCGACCCCCTCCCTGCACCGCCCAATGCGGTCGCACCCTCCGCTGCATCGGCGGCAGCCGAGGGCGGCCAGCGCATTCTCGGCCTGCGCCGCTTTCTGCAAAAATTCATGCGCCGGCGCGAACCCCAGGAAGTCATCCGCGAGGCGATCGAGGAGCTGATCGAGGAGCCATCGGTCGAAGGCAGCGGCATCAACGCCGACGAGCGGGTGATGCTGCACAACATCCTGGCGCTGCGCGACCTCACGGTGGCCGACGTCATGGTGCCGCGCTTCGACATCAGGGGCATTCCCGCCACCACGCCGTTGGCCGAGCTGGTGGCGATCATGGGCAAGGAAGCGCATTCGCGTTTGCCGGTCTACAACGGCTC
>JBBSNV010000597.1:0-1677 GCA_038260375.1 Reyranellales bacterium | reverse complement strand
GGCATCGTGCTGCTCGATGCGGTTTATGGCGAGGCAGACAAGCTGGCCGCCTGGATCGAGCAGCGGCGCGGCTTTGCCTTTGTCTTGGGCGGGCCCTCGACCCGCCAGGGCCATACCGCACTGGAACGACGTTTGAAGACGGCCGGCATTGCCCTTCGCCGCGGCCTGTCCGACGTCATCGGGCCGAAAGACGTGGTTTTCGCCATGACGCCGACGTCCCACGGCCAATTGCCCCTGATCGGGCCGCCGCCATGGCCACTGGCGGCCGCCCTTGGGATGCAATTTCGGAAAAAATAGTCGCGGATTAAAATTTTTCTTTTTTAAATCAGACTGTTATGGGATTTGATGCAGGATTATCACACGGATCGGACTTGTAAGCCGGCCGTTGCTTCCTAAGTGAGATTAGACTTAAGCGCGGCAAATTAATCACAACTTTGCCTTATTTGCGACCGCCGCCGGACATATTTGATTTTTACCTTTTGAGCGTCTCCCCCGAAGCGTGGTCCCCCCAAGCCACGCTTCAGCCTCGACAGAAGAGGCAGCTCGGCCGCCATCTCAGCTCCCCCCGAGATGGCGGCCTTTCTTTTTCCCCCGCCATTTTTACCCGCTCCGTGCCGCTGCGGCTTGGCGCCGCCTCTGCCCCGCCGGCTTCCGTGCTATCAACCCAGCCATGACCGGCGCCCCCTTTTCCAAAGCCGAACTGAGCGTCGACGCGCTCGCTTGCCGTCGCGGCGGGCGCTGGGTGTTCACCGGCGTTTCCTTCGTCTTGGTGTCGGGCCAGGCGCTGCTGCTGCAGGGCGCCAACGGCTCAGGCAAGTCGAGCCTGTTGCGCGTGCTGGCCTCTCTGATCGCGCCGGCCGAAGGTGTGATGCGTTGGTGCGGCAACGATGCACGCGACGATATCGAACTCTATCGCCGCGACCTGCGCTTCGTTTCGCACCAGGATGCGGTCAAGCCCGCGTTGCGCGTGCGCGAAAATCTTTCGTTCATGGCCGGGCTGGCCGATCCCGCCATCCTGCCCGCCGCGCTCGATCGCGCGCTCGATGCTGTAGATTTGGGCAAGCTCGCCGATCTGCCAGCCCGATTTTTATCCGCCGGTCAGCGTCGGCGTTTGGCCTTGGCGCGTTTGGCGGCATCGCCCGCGCCGCTATGGTTGCTCGACGAACCGGGCAGCGGCTTGGATGCCGAATCGCTCCAACGCCTGCACGGCTTGATCGCCGTACATCGCAACGCCGGCGGCATCGTTATCGCTTCCAGTCATGGCGATCTCGCTCTGGCCGATGCGCAACTGCTCGACATGAACCATCTGAGCGCAACCGCATGAGCCGCTTCATGCTGTTGCTGCGAATGGATTTGCGCCTGTCGCTGCGCCAATCGAGCGACGTGCTGACGGTGATCGTGTTCTTTCTTCTGGCCGTTGCGTTGTTTCCCCTGGGCGTCGGCCCTGACGCCAAGCTGCTGGCGCAGATTGCACCCGGTATCCTGTGGGTCGGCGCGTTGTTTGCCGCCACTCTGTCGTTCGAACGGCTCTATCACGGCGACTACGAAGACGGCAGCTTGGATCAGCTGCTGTTGTGCCCCGCACCGCTACAGATATTGGTGCTGGCGCGCTGCCTGGCACATTGGCTGGTTACCGGATTGCCGCTGTCCCTGATGGCGCTGCTGCTGGGTCTGATG
>JBBSNV010000596.1:0-1677 GCA_038260375.1 Reyranellales bacterium | reverse complement strand
GATGCGCTGGAACGCATTCACGGCTGCGCCCTCCGCGCGCTCACGGTTGCGCACCGCGCGCTCACGGTTGCGCTCCGCGCGTTCACGGTTGCGCACCGCGCCGTGGCGGCGGGATCGCGGGCAGCGGCGGCAGCACGCCGGAGATGCCGAAATCGACCACGCGCACGAATTCCATGCGGCTCCAATCGACCAGCGGCTCGACCCGCACCGTGCCGTTATCGGCAATGCCCGACACCACACCAACCGGCAGGCCGGCGGGATAGGTGCCGCCATGGCCCGAGGTGACGATGCGGTCGCCGATCTGCGGCTGCACGCCGAACGGCAGGAAATTGAGCAGCGGCTGGCGCGAATTGTCGCCCGCCAGGATGGCGCGATCGCGCGTGCGCTCGACCAGCACCGGGATGCGCGAATTGATGTCGGTGATCAGCAGCACGCGGGCCGAGCCGTCGCCCACTTCGGTGATGCACCCCGCCAAACCATCGGCGGTCATCACTGCCTGGCCGCTTTTCACGCCGTCGCGGGCGCCGGCGCTCAGCAGCATGGAGCGCACGAAGGCCGAGCCGGCATCGCCCACCACGCGGGCGGTGATGAAAGTGGCTTGCGGGCCGGTCTGGTAGTTCATGAACGAGCGTAGCGCCTTGTTCTCGGCTTCGAGCCGCTGCGCCACGTTCTGCCAGGCCAGCAGGCGGGCATTTTCTTCGCGCAGGCGCGCGAGCTCGGAGCGCAGCGTTGCCAGATCCTGCGCATCGGCCATCAAATCGTTGACCGTCTGTACCGGGCGCGATAGCACGTTGAGCACCGGCGTGATGATATCGCCGACGGCGGAACGAATGCGTTCCACGATCACGGTATCGGCCTTGCCAATCACCATGATGCCGAACGCGCCCAACACCAGCAGCACGAAGGCAAAGCGCTGCGCGGCGGAACGCAGCGACGAGGCGACTTGGCCGATGCTGATACGAGCTGCCATTTACTCTGCTCTTGCTCCGTCCCAAGTCGCGCCGTCGGGCGCGGTTAGTACATGCCCATCGGCGCCATCGGCGGCGCCGATCAATACATACTGGTCAAGACGTGCTTGCCCAGGGTTTTCATTTCTTCCAGCGCCCGGCCCGTACCCAAGGCGACGCAGGACAGCGGCTCGTCGGCGATCGACACCGGCAAGCCCGTGGCGTGGCGCAACACATAGTCGAGATTGGTCAGCAGCGCGCCGCCACCGGTCAACACGATGCCCTTGTCCACGATATCCGCGGCCAGTTCCGGCGCGGTGTGTTCCAGCGCCACCTTGACTGCCTCGATGATCGCCGAGACCGGCTCGGCCAGGCTCTCGGCAATCTGGCGTTCGGAGATCACCAATTCCTTTGGCACGCCGTTCATCAAATCGCGGCCCTTGATTTCCATCACCCGGCCCTCGCCGTCTTCGGGCGGACAGGCCGAGCCGATTTCCTTCTTGATGCGCTCGGACGAGGATTCGCCGACCAGCAGATTATGGTTGCGGCGGATATAGGCGATGATCGCCTCGTCCATCTTGTCGCCGCCGACGCGAACCGAGCGCGAATAGACAATGCCGGACAGGCTCAGCACGGCCACCTCGGTGGTGCCACCACCGATGTCGACGACCATCGAACCGGTGGGCTCGTGGATGGGCAGGCCCGCACCAATCGCGGCGGCCATCGGCTC
>JBBSNV010000595.1:0-1682 GCA_038260375.1 Reyranellales bacterium | reverse complement strand
CCGATGCCGGTGGTGACGCCCTTGCTGCGTGCAGCGATGTCGCGGTCCTTGATGCCGGCCTGGATCATGCGCAGGGTCGAAAGGCGCGCCGCGTCCCTGGCCTTCATCGCTTCCTTGACGTCGTTGATCAGCTTGTCGCGCAGCATCGTCTTTCTCCCATTGCGACGGCCGCCAGAGCGGGGCGCAGCATACTTACAATCAGCTTCGGCGGCAGGACCGCCAATGACGCTGGAAAACACTTCTATAACTGCAGTTTAGCACATCGATTGCCGCGGGCGGGAAAGCGGAAAATCGCGAGTTTTCCCAAGGCCTTTGCCTTGACGTCGGCAGCCCATTTCTTTACAAACCGCCACGGTTCTCCTGCCGCTCCGCCCGGCGGGTTTCCTCGCACAATTGGAAGTCCCATGGACCTTCCCAAGACCGAAGGCGCCGCCCCGCGCGCTCATGAGGGGCGTGCCCAGGGGCGCACAACGCCTAAAGACGCCACGGCTGCGCTGGTTTTGGCGGATGGCACGGTTTTTTGGGGACGCGGCATTGGTGCCGCCGGTATGGCGGTGGGCGAGGTCTGCTTCAACACCTCGATGACCGGCTATCAGGAGATCATGACCGATCCTTCCTATGCCGGTCAGATCATCACCTTCACCTTTCCCCATATCGGCAATGTCGGTGCCAACGAGGAAGACCTCGAGACCACCACACCGGCCGCGCGTGCCGTCGTGCTGCGGCTGGACATCACCGAGCCGGCCAATTGGCGCGCCACGCGGCATCTCGATGAATGGCTCAAGAGCTACGGTCTGCCCGGCGTCACTGGCATTGACACCCGCCAACTGACGCGGCGCATCCGGGACATTGGCGCGCCCAACGGCGTGCTGTTGCACGCGCCGGACGGCAAGCTCGATATCGATGCCGCGTTGGCCAAAGCCAAAGCATGGCCGGGGCTGGAAGGCATGGATTTGGCGCTCGATGTCTCGACGCGCCAAACCTATGCCTGGGACGAGACGCGCTGGCAGCTCGGCAAGGGCTTCGGAAAACTCGACCAGCCCAAGTATCACGTCGTAGCGGTCGATTACGGCGCCAAGCGCAACATTCTGCGCTGCCTAGCTTCGGCCGGCTGCAAGGTGACTGTGGTGCCGGCGACCGCGACCTATGACGACATCATGCGCCACAAGCCCGACGGCGTGTTCCTGGCCAACGGACCAGGCGATCCAGCCGCGACTGGCAAATACGCCGTGCCGGTGATCAAGCAGGTGATCGAAAGCGGCATGCCGATTTTTGGCATTTGTCTTGGTCATCAGATGCTGGCGTTGGCCTTGGGCGGCGCCACGCGCAAGATGGAGCGCGGCCATCGCGGCGCCAACCATCCGGTCAAGGATTTAGCCACCGGCCGAGTCGAGATCACCAGCCAGAATCACGGCTTCGTGGTGGTGCCGGAAAGTCTGCCCAAGAATGTCGAGGTCAGCCACGTCTCGCTGTTCGACGGCTCCAATGAAGGACTGCGCGTCACCGATATGCCGGTGTTCTCGGTGCAGTACCATCCCGAGGCCTCGCCCGGCCCCGAGGACAGCCACTATCTGTTCGACCGCTTCGTCGAGATGATCGAGAAGAATAAGAAGAAGTGATGAAGATTCATCCCATCCAGAATCTGGCATCACCCCCCTCCCAAACCCTCCCCCGCAAGGGGG
>JBBSNV010000594.1:0-1690 GCA_038260375.1 Reyranellales bacterium | reverse complement strand
GAACGGCTCGATGAACGGCACGGCTTTTTGCGCTTTGGCCCAGCCGGCCTTGTTGGCCGGATCGAGCGCCACCCAGGAGATGCCGTGCGAGCTTGCTTCCAACTCGCGCAGCACGGCGGCGGCTGGTGCGGCACCGGCGGCATCGGCTTTGCCCTCGACCAACGCCTTCAACGACGCAGCGTAGCTGGGGAATTCGATCAGCTCGACGTCCTTCCAGGTCAAATCGGCAAAGGCGAGAATCGGTTCGACCTTGACGTTGACCGAGGTGTTGGCGTTGGCGATGGCGAAACGCTTGCCCTTGAGATCCTTCGGCTCCTTGATGCCGCTGGTCTTGGTGGCGACGACCGAGAAGCCGTTCTTGCGGCCGGCCAAAGTGCGCAAATCCTGCGGACCCCAATCGGGCGCGGCGAAATCGTACAGCGCTTCGGCCGCGAAATAGCATTCATTTGCCAGCCAGGCATGGCTCGCGCGCTTGTCCTTCAGCGGCAGCACGCGCCCGATCGACGTGCCGTTGGGCTGCAGGCGCACGCGGGTGCCGTATTTCCTGCCGTAAGCATCGGCGATGGCCGAGGCCTCGACGTAACCGGTCGAACCCACATCGTAGGTGCTCCAGATCATGGTCGAAGCCAGATTGGGCAGCGGCGTTTGTGCGCGCGCGATGGTCGGCATGCTCAGTGCTGCGGAAGCCGCCGCACTCGAAGCGATAAACTTACGTCTGGTCAACGTCATGGTTTTCCCCTGCAATTGTTCACTGTCGACTTGTTGCGTTCCCTGCATATACCGACAGTCATTGAGCAGAGGCTATCGCGTCGAGCGGTCTACAACCAGCACGACGTTCGAGGCGTTTCGCATCGCAGCGTGACCCTTATGTCAGCATCTGTCCGCCGTCGACGGTGATGGTCTGGCCGGTGATCCAACTGGCCAAATCCGACGCCAGGAAGGCCACGACATTGGCCACCTCTTCCGGCGTGCCCATGCGGCCCCACGGCACGCGCGCCAACACTCCGTCGTACATCTTACGATCGCTCAGGCGTCGCTGCTCCCAGGTGCCGCCGGGGAATTCGATCGAGCCCGGCGCTACGCAATTGACGCGGATCCGTTTCGACGCCAGCAGCACCGCTTGGGTCATGGCATATTGGTTGAGCGCCGCTTTGATCGCGCCATAGGGTGGATTGCGCGGCGACGGCTTGAAAGCGGAGATCGACGAAATGTGGATGATCGAGCCGCCGCCCGATTTTTCGATCAGCGGAATCGCCACCTGGCAGGCGCGCATCGACGCCATCAGATCGACCATCACCGCAGCGTCCCAGCCAGCATCGTCATCGGTGCTGCCGAAGCCTGAAGCGTTGTTGACCAGGATATCGATCCCACCCAGCGCTGCGGCGGCCGCCTTCACATAATTCTGCACCCCCGGGCCATCGGCCAGATCGCAGCTTTGGGCGTGAACCTTGCCGCCGCTTTTGCGCAACTCGTCAGCCGTTTTGTCGAGCGCGTCCTGGCCGCGGGCGCAGATCGATACGCCGGCGCCTGTTTGCGCGAAGGCCAAAGCGATAGATCGGCCGATGCCGCGGCTGCCGCCGGCCACCACCACCTTCTTGCCGCTGAAGTCGATTTTCATACATTCCTCCCTTTTGCCGTTTCGGCTGGCGGCCAAGACCAAGCCGCGGACGTGCCGATTTGCGCCCAGCCT
>JBBSNV010000593.1:0-1692 GCA_038260375.1 Reyranellales bacterium | reverse complement strand
GGCCGTTACCGCTGCCGCCGCAATGCACGATGTTCTTGCCCATCTTTTGCAGATACGGCTTGGCGCGGGCGAAAGCAGCATCGGGACCGCCGACCATGAAGGTCAAGGTGCCGGCCGCGGCACCGCCAACGCCGCCCGATACCGGCGCATCGACCATATCAAGACCGGCCTTGGCTGCCGCTTCGGCAACGACACGCGAGGATTCGACATCGATGGTCGAGCAATCGATCAGCAACGCGCCCTTCTTGGCGGCACCGATCACGGCGCCCTGATAGACCTCGCGCACATGCTTGCCCGCGGGCAGCATGGTGACGATGACATCGGCGCCCTCGACCGCCTTGGCCGGGCTGGCCGCCTGGCTGGCGCCGGCCGCCACCGCCTCTTCCAGCGACTTGGCCACCAGATCGAAGCCCTGCAATTTGTGACCCGCCTTGAGTAGGTTCTTGGCCATGGGGCCGCCCATATTGCCCAGGCCGATAAAGCCCATAGTTGTCATTGTCTTCTCCCTTGAAGCTTTTGCTTAGAACGTAAGGTCGTTGGCCACGGGCGCGAAGTGACGATCGACGATGTCTTTGGTGACGCCAGCAAGATCGGCCGGCTGCCATTGCGGCGCGTTGTCCTTGTCGATCAACACCGCGCGCACGCCCTCGAAGAAATCGTGCCCGGCCACGCAGCCTTGGGACATGCGATATTCCATGGTCATGATGTCCTCGAACGACATCGACGCCCCGGAGCGGATCTGTCGGAAGGTGATTTTCATGCTGGTGGGCGACAGCTTGGCCAAAGACGCCGCGGTCTTGGCCGCCCACTCGTCGTTCGCAGACTCCAGCGACTTGACGATGCCCTCGACAGAATCGGCAAAAAAATGCGTGTCGATCAGCGCGCGTTGCGGCGGCATAGTTGCCTGACCGGCATCGCCGGTGAATTCGTCCAGCACCCGACCAACATCATCAAGCGAGTCTCCGCTCCAATAGGTTTCCTCCAGCGCTTCGACCAAAGCCGGCAGCCGATTGGAGTGCACGAAATGCGTGGCCACGCCGGCATAGAGCGCATCCGCCGCCTTCAGTCGGTTGCCGGTCAGCCCCAAATACATGCCGAGCTGACCCGGCAGGCGCGACAGAAAATGCCCACCGCCGACATCGGGAAACAAGCCGATGCCGGTCTCTGGCATGGCAAAGAGGAATTTCTCGGTGGCGATGCGGAACGGCCCATGCACCGACAGCCCGACGCCGCCGCCCATAGTGATGCCGTCGAGCAGCGCGATCCATGGCTTGGGAAAGCGGAAGATCATGCGGTTGACGACGTATTCTTCGCGGAAAAAATCGCGGCCTACCGACCCGTCGCCTTCCTTTTTGTTGCGATAGATCGATGCCACGTCGCCGCCGGCGCAGAACGCGCGATCGCCGGCGCCGGAAATCACCACAGCTTTGACCGCATCGTCGGCCGCCCATTCGCGCAGCTTGGGATCGAGCAGCCGCACCATCGGCAAGGTCAGAGCGTTGAGCGCCTTGGGCCGGTTCAACACGATGCGCGCGATGCCGCGCTTGACCGAAAACACGATTTCTTCGTCGGACATGATTTAAGAACCGGACAATAATTTACGGGCGATAATGACGCGCATGATCTCGTTGGTGCCTTCCAGGATCTGGTGTACGCGCAGATCGCGCAGATAACGCTCGATCGGGTATTCCT
>JBBSNV010000592.1:0-1694 GCA_038260375.1 Reyranellales bacterium | reverse complement strand
CCGATCGTTCACGGTGTGCGCAGCCTGGCGTTGTCGCGGCAGATCACTGTCACTGGCACCGCCGCCCGGATCGAGGCGCTGGTGGCCGACGGCAGCCTCGGCGCAGCGCTGGGTGCCGAGTTGATCGACACCCTGCATTTCCTGGTGGGGCTGAAGTTGCAGGCCGGTCTGGCCGAGATCGATGCCGGCCGGCCGGTAAGCGGCCAGGTGATGCCCGCGAACCTCGGCAGCCTCGATCGCGACCTGCTCAAGGACACCTTGGCCGTGGTCAAGCGCTTCAAGGATCTGCTGCGCGTGCGGCTGCGGCTGGATTCGCTGTGAGCGCTGCGCGCCTGTGGCATGCCGGGCGTGCGGCGTGGCTGCGCCGGCGTCTGCGCGATCCAGCTTATGCGTTCTTGTTCGACGCGCCGGCACTCCACGAGTGGGTTTCTCTGGATTGCGAAACCACCGGCCTCGATACGCGCAACGACGACATCATCTCCATCGCTGCCGTGCGCATCGTGGGCGAGCGGATCGTCGCCAGTGAGCGGCTGGAACTGCTGGTGCGGCCTAGGCGGCCGGTGTCCCGGGACAGTGTTTGCGTGCACCTGCTGCGCGAGCAGGACGTGGCCGGCGGCTTGCCGGTGGAAGAGGCCGTCGCACAAGTGCTGCGCTTTGTCGGCAGCCGGCCGATCGTCGGCTACTACATCGCCTTCGACATCGCGATGCTCAATCGCGCGGTGCGGCCGCTGCTCGGCATCGGCCTGCCGCAACCGACGATCGACGTCGGCACGATGTTTCATCGTTACCAGGAGCCGCGGCAAACGCCATATCAGCAGCTCACCACGCCGCGCATCGATTTGCGCTTTGCCACGTTGATGCGCGAACTCGACCTGCCCGAGCGAGAGGCGCACGACGCGCTCAACGATGCAGTGATGGCCGCGATGGCGTTCATCAAGTTGCGGCGTTTGATGGCAGGCGCCTAAGGTAAGACACAAGCATTCACCATGTTGCAATCCGGAAGGGCTGACTCGGGTTTCACCTGATTCCGTCAGCGGCGATTCAGATTGCCGTAAGTCAGAGGTCAGTGCGCGCCTGAAAAATCGGGCCCGGCCGTCGTGGGACGGCAGCGCACTTTGGAGTACGCCATGGCAACGGTTGCGGCACCCCGGCGAATGACCGGCGAAGAATTCAAGGTCATCTTCGCGTCCTCGCTTGGTACGGTGTTCGAGTGGTACGACTTCTATCTGTACGGCTCGCTCGCCGCCATCATTGCGCGTAAATTCTTCGGCAACCTCGACCCGGGCGCGGCATTCATCTTTGCCTTGCTGGCGTTCGCGGCGGGCTTCCTGGTACGGCCGTTCGGCGCCATCGTGTTCGGACGGCTGGGCGACATGATCGGACGCAAGTACACCTTTCTGGTGACGATCCTGATCATGGGCCTGTCGACGTTCTTCGTCGGCGTGCTGCCCGGCTACGCGACCATCGGCGTCGCGGCGCCGGTGATCCTGATTGCGCTGCGCATCCTGCAAGGCTTTGCATTGGGCGGCGAATACGGCGGGGCGGCCACCTATGTCGCTGAGCACGCTCCGGCCGGCAAGCGCGGGCTCTATACGAGCTGGATCCAGACCACCGCGACCCTCGGCCTGTTCCTCAGTCTTATCGTCATTATCGCGGTGCGCACCAGGCTGGGCGAGGATGTTTTCAAGGCGTGG
>JBBSNV010000591.1:0-1701 GCA_038260375.1 Reyranellales bacterium | reverse complement strand
CGCAACGGCGTCACCAGCCCGACTTTGGCCGAGCGGTAGAACCCGGCGAGCGCGTTGCGCGAATGGCTGCGATTGAGATAGCGCAGCGGCACCCAGTCGAACTCGGCGTACTTGCCGTTGATGCGCCCGGCGCTCTGCTCCAATTCGCGGCGCAGCGCGCGATACTGGCGCACCTCGCCGCGGCTGGTGGGCGCGATCTGCATCATCACGACGTTGGTGCGATGCTCCTTGTGTTCGGCCAGCAATCGAGAATAGGCGTCGAAACGCAACGGCAGGCCTTTGCTGTAATCCAGCCGGTCGACGCCGATGATCAAGCCCCGGCCGGACAGGCTTTCGCGCAGTCGGTCGGCGTCGAGCCCGTCGGCGCCTTCGGCCGCCACGTCGGCATAGCGTTCGGTCTCGATTCCGACGGGATAGACGTCGACCCGGGTCGAGCGGTCGTAGGCGTGCACGGTGCCGTCGCTTTCCACCCGGCCGCCGGTATCGTCGACGATGAAATGCTTGAAGCAGCGCGCGTCGCGTTCGGTCTGGAAGCCGATCAGATTGTAGGCGCACATCGCCGCCACCAACTGCTCGTGAAACGGCAGGGCAATCAATACGTCGGGCGCGGGGAACGGGATGTGCAGGAAAAAGCCGATCGAATTCTCGACGCCCAATTCGCGCAACGCCTGACCTAGCGGCAAGAAATGATAGTCGTGTACCCAAACGATATCGTCGGGCTCGAGCAGCTTGGCGATCGCTTTGGCGAAGCGCCGGTTCACCGCCATGTAGCCCGCCATGCTCTCGCGCTTGAAATCGATCAGGCCCAATCGATAGTGGAACAGCGGCCATAGCACGCTGTTGGAAAAGCCGGCGTAATAGGTTTCGTGCTCCTGCGGCGACAGATCGATGGTCGATACCGTGAAGCGCCCGCCGCTGACCGAACGCGGCTCGTCGCTCGGGTTTTCAACGATGTCGCCGCTCCAACCGAACCAGATGCCGCCGCGCTTGCGCAAGGCTTCGCGCACGGCGACCGCTAGGCCGCCGGCCTTGGCGGCCTGCTCGCCGGGCATGGCGACCCGGTTCGATACGATTACGAGCCGCGCCAAAATGCTTCCTCCCATGTCTTGCTTAAGCGTTGCGCGCACAGCACCAGGCCGACCAACGAATAGGTCTGCGGAAAGTTGCCCCACAACTGGCCGTTTTTGGGGTCGATGTCCTCGGACAGCAGCCCGACGTGATTGCGACAGCTCAGCAGATGCTCGAACATCGCCCGCGCTTCGTCGCGCCGGCCGATCGCGGCCAATGCGTTAATGTACCAGAAGGTGCACACGGTAAAGGCCGTTTCCGGCACACCGAAATCGTCGGCCACGGCGTAACGCAACAAGTGATCGCCGCGCTTGAGGTGCCGTTCGACCGCTTCCACTGTGCCGATGTAACGCGGATCCTGCGCCGCGACGAACCCGATTTCGTGCAGCAGCAACAGGCTGGCGTCGATATTGCCGCCGTCGAAGGCATCGACGAAGCTATTTTCGGTCTCGCTCCAGGCGCGCTCCAGAATGGTGGTGCGGATGGCGTCGGCATGGCTGCGCCAATAGGCGGCGCGGTCAGGCAATTGCAAGGCGTGCGCGATCTTGGCCAGCCGGTCGCACGCCGCCCAGCACATGGCGCTGGAAAAAGTGTGCACGCGCGACTTGCCGCGAAACTCCCACAGGCTGGCAT
>JBBSNV010000590.1:0-1703 GCA_038260375.1 Reyranellales bacterium | reverse complement strand
GAACCTGGCCGAGTTGAAGAGCGGCACTTTGGTCGGCACCGCCAGCCTGCGCCGCGCCGCCTTGGTGTTGCATCGCCGGCCCGATCTGCGCGTCACGCCTTTACGGGGTAACGTCGATACACGGCTGCGCAAATTGCACGACGGCGTGGTGCAAGCGACTTTGCTGGCCTGCGCCGGGTTGGATCGCCTGGGCAAGGTCGGTGTCGGCCATCCGCTGTCCCCGGAGGAAATGCTGCCGGCGGTGGGCCAAGGCGCGATCTGCGTCGAGCATCGCGAAGACGACGACCGCATCGCGGCCTGGCTCGAGCCACTCAATCATTTCGCCACGGCGCAATGCGTGCTGGCCGAGCATGCGCTGCTGTCGGTGCTGGATGGTTCGTGCCGCACGCCGATCGGCGGCTTCGCCGAAATCTCTGGCGACGAGTTGCGCCTGCGCGCGGTGATCGCCAAGCCCGACGGCACCGAGATGCACGACACCGAGCGGCGCGGGTCATTGGGTGATGGCGTTACCATGGGCATCGACGCAGCCGAAGAACTCAAGCGCCGCGGCGGCACAGACTTTTTCTCCACCTGATGCGTGCTTTGATCGGGCGCGAGCACGATGCGGCGCTGCAGGCAGCGCTGATCGAGCGCGGCATCGAGCCGATCTTCGTCAAGCTGCTGGAGATCGAGTCAATCGCCCCGCCAGATCTGGCGCAGCGCCTGGCGCGTGCGCAATCGGTGCAGCTGACCAGCGCCAATGCTGTGGCGGCGTTAAAAGCAGCGCGGCGCGATCTGCCGATCCTGGCGGTGGGCGACACCACGGCCGAAGTGGCACGCGCGGCCGGTTTCAGCACTGTGACCAGCGCCGATGGCGATGTCGCGGCGTTGATTGCGCTGGTTAGACGCCAAGGCGCGCCGTGGAGCGATCCCACGCGTGGGCCGTTGCTCTATCTGCGCGGCGAGCATGTGGCGGGCGATCTGGTGGGTCAATTGAGCGGTTTCACCATCGATCAGGCGATCGTCTATCGCGCCCAGCCAGTGGCGCATTTGCCGGAAACGGCGCGAGCTGCGCTGGACCAGGGAACGCTTGATTTGGTGGCGCTTTTTTCGCCCCGTTCGGCGGCCGGGTTTGTTAGTCTCGTCCAGGCAGCGGGATTGGCGCAAAATTGCCGCACCATTGCTCTGCTGGCGCTCAGCGCGGCGGTGGCCGCGGCAGCGGATTTGCCCTGGGTCAGCCGGCAAGTGGCAGCCCATCCGTCGCGGCCGGGCTTGCTGGCGGCAATCGACACGATGAAGGACCAAGCATGAGTGACGATAAGCCCGGTTCGCTGTGGCAGCCCGTGTCGCCCGGTACGGGAACAGGCAAGGTGACGGATGTGACGCCAGACCCGGTGACCTCTTCCTCCACCACGGTTGCGTCCAGTGCCGCCACCGTCAAACCTTCGGCTGCGACCAGCAGCAGCGTGCCGCCGCGTCTGCCCCCTTCGGATCGTAATCCCTCGCCGCAACCGCCCAGTCAACCACCACGGCGGGGCGGCTTGGGCGCATTGGTGACCGCCATCGTGTTGGGCGCCGCCGTCTTGGGTGCGCTTTATGCGCTGGCGCCGCATTGGCTGCCCGCCTTGATGCAGCGCGCCGGCGTCAATCAAGCCAGCGCGACGCCGCCCGTGTCGCCATCTGCACCGGTGGTGGCGGGCATGAGCGATGCCGATAAGCAGAAG
>JBBSNV010000589.1:0-1704 GCA_038260375.1 Reyranellales bacterium | reverse complement strand
TGCAGATCCCGGTGTTCTTCTCGCTCTACAAAGTGCTCTACATCACCATCGAAATGCGCCATCAGCCGTTCTTCGGCTGGATCAAGGATCTGTCGGCGCCCGATCCGCTCACCATCCTGACCGGCTTCGGCCTGTTCCATTGGGAAATACCGTCGATGTTGCACTTCCTCAACATCGGCATCTGGCCGCTGATCATGGGCGTGACCATGTTTCTGCAGCAACGCCTCAACCCGCCGCCGCCTGACCCGATCCAGGCGCGCATGTTCCAGCTGATGCCGATCTTCTTCACCTTCCTGCTCGGCAGTTTCCCGGCCGGGCTGGTAATCTACTGGGCATGGAATAACACGCTGTCGATCCTGCAGCAGAGCTTCATCATGAAGCGAATGGGCGTGAAAATCGGCTTCGGCGCCAACAAGGCCTGAGCCACTTCAGGCATGGTTGAGCAAGCGCAGTCGATCGAACGAGAAGCGGCAGCGCTGGCGGCGGCGCTCGAAGCGGGCCGCAAGCTGTTCGCCGCGCAATGCGATTTCATCGCCGGCGCAGCGACACCAGAATCGCTGCCAGCCTTCAACCTGCCGGAGGTAGCCTTCGCCGGCCGCTCCAATGTCGGCAAATCTACCTTGGTTAACGCGCTGACCGGACGCAATACCTTGGCGCGCACTTCGTCCAGCCCGGGTCACACGCGTCAGCTCAACTTCTTCAATCTTGGCAGTCGCCTGATCCTGGTCGATCTGCCCGGCTATGGTTTTGCCCGGGCCTCGAAGGGCCAGATCGCGCAATGGACCAGCCTGGCGGCGGATTACCTGAGAGGCCGACCCACTTTGAAGCGCGTGCTGCTGCTGATCGACGCGCGCCACGGCACCAAGGACAAAGACGAAGAAACCATGCACTCGCTCGACCAGGCGGCGGCCAGCTACCAAATCGTGCTGACCAAAGCCGACCAGATCAAAGCGTCCGAGCGCGACCAGGCGATTGCCGCGGCCACCCTCGTAGCGGCCAAGCATGGCGCCGCCCACCCGGTGGTGCTGGCCACCTCCTCGACCAAGGGCGACGGCATTGCCGAATTGCGCGCCAGCCTGGCGGCGCTAGCGGAACCTCCTTCATTGCGCTAATTTCCGCGCGCGCCAAGCGGGCGCGCTGCTGGTAGGCGGAGAGGACAATGGCGGAACGCGACATCGGCGAAACCAAAACCTGGCTGCGCATCGCCGACACCATCTCCAAGGCGCTGCCCTATATGCGCCGCTTCACTGGCGACAATTTCGTCGTCAAGTATGGCGGCCATGCCATGACCGACCCCAAACTGGGCGATCTGTTCGCCCAGGACGTGGTGCTGATGAAGCAGGTCGGCATGAACCCGGTGGTGGTGCATGGCGGCGGGCCGCAGATCAACAAAATGCTGGAGCGGGTCGGCATCAAGAGCGAATTCATCAACGGCCTGCGCGTGACCGACGCCGCGACCATGGAAATCGTCGAGATGGTGCTGGCCGGCTCGATCAACAAAGCCATCGTTGCCGACATCAACGAATGCGGCGGCACCGGCGTGGGCATTTGCGGCAAGGACGGCAATTTGATCCTGGCCACCAAGCTGACCCAGACACGCGACCCCAAAACCGGCGAGATGATCCAGGTCGATCTTGGTCTGGTCGGCGAGCCGGCCAAGATCAACGCCAAGCTGCTCGAGCAGTTGACCGCCGCCGGCGTCAT
>JBBSNV010000588.1:0-1712 GCA_038260375.1 Reyranellales bacterium | reverse complement strand
TTAAGCTTTTTGCGGCCCTGCTCGCCCTCTTTCTTCATCGCCTCCCAGCTCGGCAGCACCGTAGTCAGGATCTGCACGATGATCGAGGCAGAGACGTAAGGCATGATGTTGAGTGCGAAGATCGCCATGCGCCCCAGCGAGCCGCCGGAGAACACGTCGACCAGCCCCAGCAATCCGCCGCCGGCGGAGCCGAACACCTGAGCCAGGGCCTGCGGGTCGATGCCCGGCACCGGAATATAGCTGCCGATGCGATAGACGATCAAAGCGCCCAGGGTGAACCAGAGGCGCTTTTTCAGTTCGGTGGCGTTGCGGAAGCTCGCAAAGCTCAGATTGGACGCTAGTTGTTCGGCGGCTGACGCCATGTGCCTTATCCCGCGTTGATGCGGTCGCGCCCCAGCGCGGCCAGATCCATCTTAGATTTCGGCTAGGGCCCGGTTTTTCAAGCCCTAGCCTTTTTCGCCATCTTCTTCGGCTTTTCTTCCGGCGGCGGCGGCAGAGTGACCTTGCCACCCGCCTTTTCCACCGCTGCTACAGCCGAGGCCGAAGCGCCGGCCACGGAAATAGTGATCGCCGACTTGATCTCGCCGTTGCCCAACAGGCGCACGCCATCGCGCGCGCGGCGAATGACGCCAGCGGCCTTCAGCACCTCGGCGTCGATCGTCTTCTTGGCGTCGAGCTTGCCGGCGTCGATCGCCTCTTGCAGCCTGCCGATATTGATCGCCACGTAGCGCGAGGCCAGCACGTTGTTGAAACCACGCTTCGGCAGGCGACGATGCAAGGGCATCTGACCGCCTTCGAAGCCTTTCACCGCCACGCCGGTGCGAGCCTTCTGACCCTTCACGCCGCGACCCGAAGTCTTGCCTTTGCCCGAGCCAATGCCGCGACCCACGCGCATGCGCATCTTGTGCGCGCCGGGATTGTCGGAGATCTGGTTAAGACGCATGACTGAATTCCTTCGCTAATGCCTAACTGGCAGCAGGCCTACTCTTCGACCCGCACCAGATGCTTGATCTTGTTGATCATGCCGCGCACCGCCGGAGTGTCTTCCAGCTCGCGCGTGCGATGACGCTTGCCCAGGCCCAGACCGACCAAGGTCGCCAACTGATCGTCGGTACGACCGATCGGGCTGCCGGTCTGCGTGACCTTGAGGGTGCTCTTAGTGCTCGCTTTGGCCATGACGCTCTCCGACTATTCCTGCGCTTCGCTGCCGTCTTCACGACGGCCGATCAGATCGCCCACCTTCTTGCCACGGCGCGAGGCAACCATGCGCGGCGAATTGAGTTTCGCCAAAGCGGCCAAGGTGGCCTTGATCATGTTGTGCGGGTTTGAGGTACCGGTCGATTTAGCAACCACGTCTTGCACGCCCAAGGTCTCGAAGATGGCGCGCATCGGGCCGCCGGCGATGATGCCGGTACCGGCCGGAGCCGCGCGCAACACCACGCGGCCGGCGCCGAAGCGGCCGTTCACGTCGTGATGCAAAGTCCGGCCTTCACGCAACGGCACGCGCACCAGATTGCGCTTGGCAGTCTCGGTGGCCTTGCGGATGGCTTCGGGCACTTCGCGCGCCTTGCCGGAGCCGACGCCGACCCGGCCGCGCTGATCGCCGACCACGACGATGGCGGCAAAGGCGAAACGACGGCCACCCTTGACCACCTTGGCAACGCGGTTGATGCCGACCAACTTGTCGACCAGATCGCCTTCTTCGCGATCTT
>JBBSNV010000587.1:0-1718 GCA_038260375.1 Reyranellales bacterium | reverse complement strand
TGTCTTCCTCTTCGCCTTCCAAGCTGCCGTGGATTTCGTGCGTCGCCTTGTAGATCAGGAACAAACCGCCAGCGATCAAGATCAAATCGCGCCACGAGATCGGGTGGTCGAAGGCGACGAAGAGCGGCTGGGTCAGGCCGACGATCCAAACGATGGTGCAGAGCAGTGCGATGCGGGTGAGCAGGGCGAAGGCCAGGCCCAAGCGGCGCGCGGCGGGGCGCTGCGCCGGCGGCAGGCGGTCGGCCAGGATGCTGAGGAACACCAGATTGTCGATGCCGAGCACGATCTCGAGCAGCGCCAAGGTCAACAGGCTGATCCAGGCGGCCGGATCGGCAAACACGGCAATAAAATCGAACACCCGCAACCCCCGTTACGTGGCAAGAAGGCTCGATATAGGGCTTATTGCGGCCGAAGCAACCGCTAAAGCGCGTAGCTAAAGTGCTCCGAGGGCCTGCAACGCTTCGCGCAATTCCTCGACACCTTGCGCCGGCAGGGGCGCCTGGGGCGGCAATGGATCGCCCACTTCGTAACCTTGCAAGCGCAGGCCGCCCTTGATGCAGGCGGCCAAATTCCAACGCGCGAAGCTTTCGTTGAGCGCCCATAGCTTGCGTTGCAGCGCCATGGCCTCGTCCCAGCGGTTGGCGACGCACAGCTCGTAAAGTTGCACGCTCTGGCGCGGAATCAGGCAGGCGGGTCCGGCCATCCAGCCCTTGCCGCCGATCAGCATGACGGCGGCGGGGATATGGGCCGAGGCGCTGTAGATCGCCAGCCGCTCGCCGACGCGATTCATGATGGTCAGCAGCCGGCCGGTGTTGTTCGACGCGTCCTTCAGCCCGACGATATTGTCGATCGCCGCCAATTTTTCGATCGCGGCCAAGGACAAATCGGCGCGCTGGAAATTGGGATTGGTGTAAAGCACCACCGGCAGATCGACTGCTTGGGCGATGGCGTTGAAATAATCGACCACCCCGGCATCGCTTAACGGGAAATAAGCTTCCAGCACGGCCAGGATGCCATCGACGCCGGCGCGCGCGGCGGCTTTCGCTTGGGCCACGGCATCGGCGATGGTGGTGGCGGCCACGCCCGCGACCACGGGCACGCGTTTGGCCGCTGCCGCGACCGTGGTCGCAATGACACGTTCTTTTTGTGCCTTGTCGAGATACGCGAATTCGCCGGTCGAGCCCAGGGGTGTCAGCCCATGCACGCCGGCCTTGATCAAATCATCGCACAGCCGCGCCAACACAATCTCATCGATCGCGCCGTCGGCTTTGACCGGTGAGACCAGATAAGGAAAGACGCCGGAGAAGATGGAATGCATGGCCAGCTAGCCTTTTGGCGGGTAGCGGTCGAAGGTCGGCAGTTCATGCGCGTTTGCCATCCAGCCGATGCGTTCGGCGACCTGGACATGTGCCTGCACCCGTATGGCATTGGGATCGTCATGGGTGGCGCTTTGCACGTCGATGATGCCGGGCAGCACTTGGTCGTTGGTATAGAACAGCCCGGTGCCGCAATCGGCGCAGAAATGGCGTCGGCCGTGTTCGGAGGATTGACGCACCTTCGGCGCACCCTTCGTTACTTTGACGGCGGCGATGGGATGCATCGCCCAAGCCACCATGGGCGCGCCGCTGCTGCGCCGGCAATCGGTGCAGTGGCACAGCGCGTGGACGATCGGATTGCCCTCGGTCTGATAGCGGATCGCGCCGCAATGGCAGCCACCT
>JBBSNV010000586.1:0-1722 GCA_038260375.1 Reyranellales bacterium | reverse complement strand
TGCTGCGCAAGGCCGGCGACTTGATGCGCGCCCGCGCCGACGAGATCGGCCAGATCATGACCCAGGAACAGGGCAAGCCGGTAATCGAAGCCAAGATGGAAGCGATGGCGGCGGCCGACATCATGGATTGGTTCGCCGAGGAAGCGCGGCGCACCTATGGCCGGGTCATCCCCTCGCGCGTCGAAGGCGTCTATCAACTGGTGGTCAAGGAGCCGGTCGGTGTGGTGGCAGCATTCACGCCGTGGAATTTCCCGATCAACCAGGCGGTGCGCAAATGCTCGGCCGCCTTGGCCGCGGGTTGCGCGATCATCCTGAAGGGCCCGGAAGAGACCCCGGCCAGCTGCGCCGCGCTGATCAAAGTCTACGAAGATGCCGGCGTGCCGGCGGGCGTGGTCAATCTGGTGTTCGGCATCCCAGCAGAGATTTCGGAGTACCTGATCCCGCACCCGATCGTGCGCAAAGTTACCTTCACCGGCTCGACCGCCGTGGGCAAGCATCTGGCCATGCTGGCCGGCAAGCACATGAAGCGCATCACCATGGAGTTGGGCGGCCACGCTCCGGCCATCGTGTTCGAAGACGCCAATATCGAAAAAGCAGTCAAGCTGCTGAGCGGCGCCAAGTTCCGCAACGCCGGCCAGGTCTGCGTCTCGCCCACCCGCTTCCTGGTGCACGAGAACGTCTACGAGAAGTTCGTCGACGGCTTCGTTGCTGCCGCCAAGGCGGTCAAAGTCGGCAGCGGCTTGGACAAAGACACCTTCATGGGGCCATTGGCCAATCCGCGCCGCGTCGATGCGATGCAGGAATTCGTGGCCGACGCCGTCGCCAAGGGCGCCACTCTGCGCACCGGCGGCAAGCGCATCGGCAACAAGGGCAATTTCTTCGAGCCCACCGTGCTGACCGACGTGCCGATGGAAGCGCGCATCATGCAGGAAGAACCGTTTGGCCCGATCGCGCCGATCGCTTCGTTCAAGAGCTTCGATGAGGTGGTCAAGGAGGCCAACCGCCTGCCCTACGGCCTGGCGGCTTACGCTTACACCGGCTCAGCCACCACGGCCGGAGCCATCGGTGCCGCGTTCGAAAGCGGCATGGTGTCGATCAACCATCACGGCCTGGCTCTGCCCGAAGTGCCGTTCGGCGGCGTCAAGGATTCGGGCTTCGGCTCGGAAGGCGGTTCGGAAGCGATCGAGAGCTATCTCAATACGAAGTTCATCACCCAGGCGCCGGTTTAGATCGATCGTCAGATAACCGTTGATGATGGCCGTTGCCGCAATGCAACGGCCATCGAAGGCCATGGCTGGAGGCGGCAAGCCCATGAACGCCAATGATGCGATCCATGTTGCGGTTTTGCCCGGCGACGGTATCGGCCGCGAGGTCATGGAGCCGTGCCTGGAGATCCTGAACGCGCTGCCAGGGCTGCTTGGCGGCATCCGCTTCCGTTTCGAGCAGCATGAGGCTGGCGCGATTCAATACCGGGACACCGGCGTAGCATTGCCGCCCGCCGCCTTGGCCGCCGCCCGCAGCGCCGACGCGATCTTGCTGGGCGCCATGGGATGGCCGGAAATCCGCTATCCCGACGGAACGGAAATCGTTCCCCAGATCGACCTGCGGGGCGAACTCGATCTCTATGCCGGCGTGCGCCCGGTCCGCACGTTGCCGAACCTGCCGAGCGTTCTGGCCGACCCCCGCGCCCGGCAATTGGATTTCGTGATTATCCGCGAATCG
>JBBSNV010000585.1:0-1725 GCA_038260375.1 Reyranellales bacterium | reverse complement strand
AGGCCGAACGTATAGGCGGCGTTAAGCAACAGGTATGCGCCGACCGTCAAGGCGGCGCGCCAATCGACCGAGGCGGCCAGGCCGATGGCGATCACGCCCAGCCCGGCGGCAAAGCGGCGCGCCTGATCGGTCGAGAGCGCGCCGCTGGCCACCGGACGAAGGCGTTTGGTTTGATGCGCGCTGTCGGCGGTAGCATCGATCGCGTCGTTGAGCGCATAGACGGCGGAGGCGGCGAAGCAGAACGCGACGGTTGCCAGTCCGACCGCCACGATCAGCGCGCGATCGTTCCACGCTTCGGCAAACAGCAAGCCGAGCAGCACGAAACCGTTTTTCAGCCAATCGAGTGGGCGGGCAAGCCGAAGATAATCGTGCAACATTGCTTCGGCAGCATACAGGCTGCTGCTTATCCGATGCTAGAAAATCAACTGCCGGCGACGCGGCGTGTTTAACTGCCGCCGACGCGGCGGGTGTGGCCGACCCAGAACGGTTCGCGTAGCTCCTTGCGCTTGATCTTGCCGACCGGCGTCTTGGGCAGCGGCTCGTGGCGAAACTCGACGCGATGGGGCTTCTTATACGAGCCTAGTTTTTCGGCGCACAGCGCGATGATCTCGTCTTCCGTTACCTTGGCCTTGGCATCGATGGTGCAGACCGCCATCGGCGCCTCACCCCATTTTTGGTGCGGCACGCCGAACACCGCCACCTCGATCACCGCCGGGTGGTCGGCGATGGCGTTCTCCAATTCGGCCGGATAGATGTTAAAGCCGCCCGACACGATCATGTCGTTGGCGCGGTCCAGCATGTAGAGATAGCCGTTGGCATCGAGCATGCCGACATCGCCGGTCAGCACCCAGCCATCGATCATGCGTTCCTTGGTGGCGACCGGATCGCCCCAGAAGCCCGACATCTGCCCGTCGGCCCTGGCCACGATTTGGCCGCTCTCGCCCAGCGGCAACGGCTTGTTGTCTTCGTCCCAAATCTGCAACTCGGCAAAGGGCAGCGGCATGCCGCAGGCGCGCAACGGGTTGGAGCCGACCAAGCCTTTGGCAAACCATTGCGCTGATCCCATCATGGCCACGGGTAGAACCTCGGTCTGGCCGTAGCCCTGGAACATCGCCTTGCCGAAAATATCGTAAGCCTTGAGCGCGGTGTCGTCGGCGATCGGTGCGGCGGTGACCAGCATGCATTTCAGATGGGAGAAGTCGCGCTGTTTGATGCGCGTATCGCGCAGCATCATGTTGAGCATGGTCGGCACCATGAACATGTAGCCGATCTTCTCCCGCTCCATCTGGTCGAGCACGCTTGAGGGATCGAATTTGTCGACCATCACGTTGCAGCCGCCGCCCAGCCAAACCGGCGTGAACAAATAGCCCGAGCCGTGGCTGATCGGCCCCAAATGCAGGCAGGCATCGCCCGGCTCGACCGGCGGGTAGAGATAGAACCAGTCGCGCGCCGCGGCCAGCCAGGCGCGATGCGTATAAGCCACGCCCTTGCTCTTGCCGGTGGTGCCGCCGGTGTGGCGGATGATGAAATTGTCCTCGTCCTTGACCGGCGGGTCGGGATCGATGTCGGATTGCGCGTCGAGCCAGGCCTCGTATTGCGCGTCGCGCACGATGACATGCTTCAGCTCGGGCAGCTGGCCGCGAATCGCTTCGATCTCGGCGGCGTAATTGGCGCTGACCACGATGGCTTTGCAATTGGTATGGGCCAGCATGTGTTGATGCGCTT
>JBBSNV010000584.1:0-1728 GCA_038260375.1 Reyranellales bacterium | reverse complement strand
TTGACGAAGTAATGCGCTTCGATGCGGGCCAAGGCCAAAGCGAAATTGCCGCCATCGACCTCCAACACAGCGCGTGGATTGGGATGCAGGGTCGAGCACGCAGCTTCGTAACGGCTCCACACCCGCGCCGCCGGCAAATGAGCGGCGGGATCGGCATCGGTCAGGCGGCGGTAATAGGACGCCAGCGGCTCGTGGCGTTCTTCCGGCGGCAAAAATTCGATGAACTCGGCCCAGGCTTCGGGGAAGATATTCCGCATGCCCTGCAAAAACCAATCGACCTCGCTGCGCTGGCCCAGGAAGATGCCGCGCAACACGAAACCCAGGCAACGCGCGGGAAGGGAAATGCCGTAGGCTAGCGCCAGGGTCGAACCCCAGGAGCCGCCGAACACCAGCCAGCGCTCGATCTCCAGCATGACGCGCAGCTTTTCGATATCGGCGATCAAATCTTGGGTGGTGTTCGCCTCGACATTACCAAGCGGCGTCGAGCGGCCCGCACCACGCTGGTCGAACACCACGATGCGATAGAAGCTAGGGTCGAAAAACCGGCGATGCACTGGGGCCGCACCCGCGCCAGGCCCGCCATGCAGGAACACCGCCGGCACGCCTTCTGGATTGCCGCTTTGTTCCCAATACAACGTATGGCCGCGGCCGACCGGCAGCATGCCGTTGGCATAAGGCTGGATCTCGCCGAACAACTCGCTACGCAGTAGATTTTCGGAACGCGGCATGAAACTTCCAAACCACCTCTTCCCAGATATTAGCACGAGGCGATGGGCCCGCCTATTCGGCGTGTTGCTGTTGATAGCTTGGGTATGCGGCCTCGATCCGGCGGCGGCGCAAACGCCAGGCCGCAGCCATGAGGTGATCGACGGCGCGACGTTGAAAATCGATGCCAAGGTGGTGCGGCTGGCCGGTATCGAAGTGCCGTTGCCTGGCGACGGCCGCTACGCCCAGCGCTGGGCCGAGCAAGCACGCCGTGCGGTACAGAGTTTCGTGGCGGACAAAACGCTAAACGTGACCCCAGCCGGCGCCGGGCGCGACCGCTATGGGCGGCGCTTAGTGCATATCGGCGACGAGCAAGGCCACTGGCTGCAAGGCGAATTGCTGCGCGCGGGATTGGCGCGGGTATGGGTGCCGTGGGTCACGCCGGAGCGGCTCGACGAGATGCTGAAGCTGGAACAAGAAGCGCGACTGGCCAAGCGCGGCATGTGGGGCGATGCGTTCTTCGTCGTGCTGTCAGCCGATGCGATCGACCGGCGGCATCTGGATCGCCTGCAGATCGTCGAGGGCCGCGTCAAGGCGGTGGCGACGGTGCGCAATACGACTTATTTGAATTTCGGCGACGATTGGCGCTCCGACTTTACCATCGAAATGACTTCAGACGTACGGCGCGCTTTCGTCAAAGCCAAGCTCGATCCCAAAACCCTGCCAGGCAAATTGATTCGCGTGCGCGGCTGGCCGATCTGGCGCAACGGTCCGGCGATCGAAGTCAAATTTCCCGCGCAGATCGAAATGTTGGATTAACCACCGTCATGCTGAGCGCAACGATGCATCTTGTCTCAACCGAACGATCGCCCTTGCCGACGCGAGATCCTTCGCTTCGCTCAGCACGGCGCTGGATCGGGCTTAGGTCTCGAACAGCTCGATAGTCTCGCCTTCGGGCGACAGCCGCGCGCCCAACAGCGCGCCGCCGCGGCCGCACCCGGCATCCAGGCTCAAGGTGAATTG
>JBBSNV010000583.1:0-1735 GCA_038260375.1 Reyranellales bacterium | reverse complement strand
TAGCGGCCCTTGGGCATCCAGATCATGTCGGAACGCTTCCAGGTCGGAGCAAACCCCATGCCCAGGAACGCCACGCCCAACTCCTCGGCCACCTTCTTGACCTCGGCCAGATGGCGATGCACTTCGGTACAGGTATCGTGGATGGTCTCGACCGGCGCGCCAGACAGTTCGAGTTGGCCGCCCGGCTCCAAGCTGACGCTGCCGCCTTCGCGCGCCAGCGCGATCGGATTGTTGTTTTCCAATACCGGCTGCCAGCCATAGCGGGTCAGACCTTCGAGCATGGCGCGAATGCCGTGCGGCCCCTCATAAGGCATCGGCTGCAGCGTCTCTTTGATGAAGCCGAACTTCTCGTGTTCGGTGCCGATGCGCCAATCGGCTTTCGGCTTTTCACCCGAGGCGAGGTGCTCGATGAACTGGCGTTTGTCGCGAATGATCTCGCCGCTGGCAGTTGGCGGAGCCGACATGTCTCTATCCCCAGACGTCCCGATTTTTAATGGAACCGCTTAAGCTAGCGGTGGCGATAGTCGCCAGGCAGGCGGGGCGTCGGCAATTGCCAATCACCCAACAGGGCCTGCCAGCAGGCTAGCGCCGCCAGCGCCGCGGTGTCGGCGCGCAGGATGCGCGGACCCAATCCGACGGAAATAGCAAACGGCAGTTTGCGCAAACCGTCAAGCTCGGCGCGGTCGAAGCCGCCTTCCGGGCCGATCAAGACCGCCCAGGGCGCGCGTTTGGCTGCTTCATCCAGTTCCGACAAAGCCTGGAAGATCGGCTTGCCGCCGCCGGTTTCGTCGGCCAGCAGCAAGCGGCGTTCGGCCGGCCAAGATGACAATAACGCGTCGAGCGTGACCGGCTCGCGCACCTCGGGCACCGACAGCCGCTCGGTCTGTTCGGCCGCCTCGACGGCGTTGGCGCGCAGGCGCTCGACGTTGACCCTGGTCATGGCGGTGTGGCGCGTGAACGCCGGCTGCAATGCCGACACGCCCAGCTCGGTGGCCTTCTCGGCGATAAAATCGATGCGTGCTTTCTTGATCGGCGCAAACACCAGCCACAGATCGGGCTCAGGCTGTTGCGGGCGGGTCTGCTTGACCAGCGAAACCTCGGCGCCGCGCTTGGTCAGCGTCGCAATGCTGCCGGTCCATTGGCCGTCACGACCGTTGAACAGCCCGATCGATGCGCCCGGCTCCAGCCGCAGCACGTTGCGTAGATAATGCGCCCGGTCGGCATCGAGCGTGATGCTGCCGCCCGCGGCCAGCGCGGCATCGACATAGAGACGGGCGGCTTGTGCGTCCTCAGCCATGCCGCACAGTAGCGCGCACGCCAGAACTGCTACAATGCGCGGCGTGATCGCCAAACCACATACCGACATCGCTTTCGGCCATTGGACGCAGCGCCTGCTGCCGCCGGGCTTGCGCCCCTATGCGCGGCTGGCGCGCTGGGACAGGCCGATCGGCATTTGGCTGCTGCTGTTTCCCGGCTGGTGGTCCTTGGCTTTGGCCTGGGAGGGCGCGCGCGCCGACCTCGCGCATCTGGCGGTCCTGTTCGCACTGTTCGGCATCGGCACCATTGCCATGCGTGGCGCGGGCTGCACTTGGAACGACATGCTCGATCGCGAATTCGACGCGCAGGTCGAGCGCACGCGCAATCGGCCCATCCCAGCGGGCGAAGTCACCCTACGCCAAGCCGTGCTTTTCATGATCCTGCAAAGCCTGGTGGGCTTGATCGTGTTGCTGACCTT
>JBBSNV010000582.1:0-1743 GCA_038260375.1 Reyranellales bacterium | reverse complement strand
GAATAAGCCACCAAGCCACGGCCCAGCACCTTGCCCGCTTTGTCATGCACGACAACCAGATCGCCGCGCTCGAAACTGCCTGTGACCGTGACGATGCCGGCTGGTAGCAGGCTCTTGCCGGCGGCCAAGGCGCGCGCTGCGCCATCATCGACCACCAGGGTGCCGGAGGGATTGAGCGAACCCGCGATCCAGCGCTTGCGCGCGTTGCGCGGCGTGGCGCGCGGCACGAACCAGGTGCTGCGCCCCTCGCCATCGAGCAGGGCGGAGATCGGCCGCTCGCGTTTGCCGTCGGCGATCGCCATGCGACAACCCGCGCCCATGGCGATGCGGGCCGCAATCAGCTTGGTGATCATGCCGCCCGAAGAGAAACCTCCCGGCGCGGCGCCGGCCATGGCTTCGATTTCCGGCGTCAGTTCTTCGATCAAGGGCAGGTGCTTGGCGTCTTTGTTCGTGCGCGGATCGGCGGTGTAGAGCCCGTCGATGTCGGACAGCAAGATCAAGGTGTCGGCCGAGATCATCTGCGCCACGCGGGCGGCCAGGCGATCGTTGTCGCCAAACCGAATCTCGGCCGTGGCCACGGTGTCGTTCTCGTTGATCACCGGCACCGCGCCCAATCGCAACAGAGTGCGCAGGGTCGACGAAGCGTTGAGATAGCGGCGGCGGTCTTCGGAATCGTCCAAGGTCAGCAGTACCTGCGCCACGGTGATGTCGTGGCGCGCCAGGTTTTCCTGCCAGGCATGGGCCAGGCGAATCTGGCCAGTGGCGGCGGCAGCCTGCTTTTCTTCCAGCGCCAGCGCGCCCTTGGGCAGCTTCAGATAGGTGCGGCCGACCGCGATGGCGCCGGACGACACCACGATCACTTCGGCGCCCGATTTGCGCAGCCGCGCAATGTCGTCGCCCAGCGCATCGAGCCAGGCCTGGCGCAATTTGCCGGCCTGCTCGTCGACAATCAGCGCCGAGCCGGTTTTGATCACCACACGCTTGGCATCGGCCAGCGGCGAGGCAGCAATCGATTTGGCAGGCGCACTCACGACGCGCGCTTCCGCCCAGGGGATTTGCGCATCTTGCGCTCTTCGCTGCCTTTGGCGCTATCAACCGCGTCGCGCAGCAAGCGCAGGATCGGTTTGATGTTGTCGCCGGTGGCGCCGGACACCAGCTGCACCGTCTTGCGCGAGGCCTTGGCCAGCTTCTCCTGCTTGGCCTTCAGTTCTTTCTTGTCGATGGCGTCGATTTTGTTCAGCGCCAGCACTTCCAGCTTGCGGTCGAGCTTGGCGCCATAGGCCTTCAATTCCTTGCGCACGGTGCGCCAATTGCCGACCACATCATCTTGCGTGGCATCGATCAGATGCAGCAGCACGCGGCAGCGCTCGATATGGCCCAAAAAGCGCGTGCCTAAACCCGAACCCTCGGACGCACCTTCAATAAGCCCGGGAATGTCGGCCAGCACGAACTCGCTGTCGTCGATGCCGACCACGCCCAGCTGCGGATGCAAGGTGGTGAACGGATAATCGGCGATCTTGGGCTTGGCGCGCGAGGTGGCGGCCAGGAAGGTCGATTTGCCGGCATTGGGCAGGCCGACCAGCCCGGCATCGGCCAGCAGCTTAAGCCGCAGCCACAGCCAGCGCTCGGTCGCTTCGCCGCCGTTTTCGAATCGGCGCGGCGCGCGGTTGGTCGAAGTCTTGAAATGTAGGTTGCCGCGCCCGCCTTTGCCGCCGTCAGCCAACACCACCTGCTGACCCACTT
>JBBSNV010000581.1:0-1746 GCA_038260375.1 Reyranellales bacterium | reverse complement strand
CATCGTCGAGAAGCTGGCGATCTTGATGCAAGGCTCGCTGCTGTTGCGGCACGCGCCGAGTTACGTCGCCGACGCCTTCGCTGTGTCGCGCCTGGGCCAAGATCACGGCATCCAGCTTGGCACCCTGCCCGCCGGCCTGGATCACAAAGCGATCGTCACCCGCGCACAGGCGGTGGCGGCGTAGTCTAATCGACGATGGCGGCGCGGGCCGACATCACCGCCACCAGCTTGCCGTGCTGATTGCGCACTTCGACCTGATAGAGGCCGCTACGCCGCCCTAGATGCTGCGCATTGGCAGTGGCCGTCAGCACGTCGCCAAGAACGGCCGGGCGAATGAAATTGATGTCGCAACCCGCCGCCACCGCTTTGCGATCGTTGGCATTGCAGACATAGAAGAAGGCCGTGTCGGCCAAGGTGAAGATCGCGCCACCATGGCAATTGCCATGCGCGTTGAGTGATTCCTTTACCACCGTCATCGTCACCGTGGCGCGGCCGTGCTCCAGGCTCGACAGCGCAACGCCCATGGCGTTGGGCAAGCGGTCGAGAGCGCCCTGCTGCGCCGCCCAGGCCTTGAGGTCCAGTTTTTCGGTCATTAGATCAGGGGCATGGAATCAGGAAGCGGCGACGGCTGGCTTGTTGATCTCGCGCGACGCCAACCAATGATCGAGGAAGCGGTCGATCCAATTGCCCAAGGCCGGATCGTGTACCGGGTGCAAATCGAGATGCTGCTCGCGCGGCATGGCGCCGGGCAGCTTCAGGCGTTCTGCCGCTTTCACGGTCCAGATTTCTTTCATCTCGAGTGTGACTTCGGGATGGAATTGCAGGCCATAGGCATTCTTGCCGTAACGGAACGCCTGGTTGGGGAAGCTTTCGCCGCGCGCCAAAAGTGTGGCACCCGATGGCAGGTCGAAGCCTTCGCGATGCCACTGATAGACGGTCAGGCTTTGCGGGAAGATCGAGCATTGCTGGAACACCGGCTCGATCTTTACGTAGCCGATTTCGGCCAGGCCCTCGGGATGCACGTCGACCTTGGCGCCCAACACCCTGGCCACAAGCTGCGCACCCAGGCACAAGCCGAGATAGGGCGTTTGGGCCTCGAGCACCTTGGGCAACCAATCGAGTTCGGCGCGAATGCCGGGCTGGGTGGCATCGTCGTTGGCGCTCATCGGACCGCCATAGACGACGACGCCCGCATAAGGGCTGAGGTCTTCGGGCAGGGTGTCGCCGATACTGGGGCAGCACTTGTCGACGGTGTAGCCGCGTTGCTCGAGCAGGGCGCCGACGCGGCCCGTGCGCGAGTGGCCCTGATGGACCACGGCTAAAACACGTTTGTCGTCGTTATTCGTCATCGGAAACAATCGACTTTCCGCCAGAGGCAGAACCAAACTCCCGGCTAGGATTTTACGGCAAACAGACTGACCTAACAAGGCGCGCATGTTGCCGCAGCCGCAGCGGGCTCTAAGATCGGGCTAAACAAGATGGGAAAACGATGAAGACCTTGGAATTCTATTTCGACTGTTCCAGCCCATGGACCTATCTGGCGTTCCACAACGTCCAGCCCATGATCGAAGAGATCGGCGCCACCATCGCGTGGAAGCCGATCCTGGTCGGCGGCATCTTCAACACCGTCAACCGGACGGTGTACGAAAACCGCGACAAGCCGCATCCGGTCAAAGGCCGCTACTATAAGAAAGACCTGCAGGATTGGGCGCGCTTCGCCGGCCTGAAGATCGGCATGCCGCCGGT
>JBBSNV010000580.1:0-1748 GCA_038260375.1 Reyranellales bacterium | reverse complement strand
CGGCGAGGAGAATGGCGGCATCACCCCGGGCGACGATTTCGGCATGATGCGCGAGGTATTCACCCGCAGATTCAGCCGGGCGCTGAAGGAAGATCCCGACCGCAGCAAGGGCAACTGGCCCGATCTGGTGCTGATCGATGGCGGCGCGGGACAACTGACTCAAGCCATTGCCGTGCTGGCCGATCTGGGCATCAACGATGTGTGCCTGGTCGGCATCGCCAAAGGCCCCGATCGCGACGCCGGGCGCGAGCGTTTCTTCATGCCGGGCAAGCCACCATTTTCCTTGGAGCCGCGCGATCCGGTACTGTATTTCCTGCAGCGCATGCGCGACGAGGCGCATCGCTTTGCCATCGGCACGCACCGTAGCAAGAGGTCGCGCGGGCTGATCGCCTCGGCGCTCGACGAGGTGGCCGGCATCGGCCCGGCGCGCAAGAAAGCTTTGTTACACCATTTCGGTTCGCCCAAGAGCGTGGCCGCCGCCAGCCTGACCGACCTGGAAACCGTGCCCGGAATTTCCGGCACCGTGGCCCGTAAAATCTATAACCATTTCCACGATGGCGGCTGAGCAAAGAGGCGCGGTAGAATTGCCCCGCCGGCAATTGTTACAGCGCGTACCGACCAGGCCAAGCCATGTTCACGACCCTGCCTAATCTTTTGACCCTGTCGCGCATCGGGGCGATTCCGCTGCTGATCGCGTTGTTCTGGGTGCCGTCGCCGACCGGCAATTGGCTGGCCATGGGGGTGTTTGCCATCGCCGGCTTGACCGATTTGCTCGACGGCTGGCTGGCGCGGCGCTGGCAGCAAGTCTCGGCCCTGGGCCGCTTCCTCGATCCGATTGCCGACAAGCTGTTGGTAGCGGCGGCGCTGCTGATGATGGTGTCGCGCGACAGCATCGCGGGCTTCACCGTGCTGCCCGCCGTCGTGATCCTGTGCCGCGAGATCATGGTCTCGGGCCTGCGCGAATTCCTGGCCGAGCTGCGCGTGTCCCTGCCCGTCAGCAAGCTGGCCAAATGGAAGACCACGGTGCAGATGATCGCGATCAGCGTGCTGCTGGTGGGCGATGCCGGTCCGGCCGCCATTCCGGTCAGGCTGATCGGCGAGATCGGGCTGTGGCTGGCCGCGGCGCTGACCATGGTCACCGGTTACGACTATCTGCGCGCGGGCTTAGCTTACCTCACCGGCCCAGCCCCCGCCGCGCCGCCGCCGGCCACTGCTAAGATCTCCTGTGGCAAGATTTCCAGCGGCGACTGAGATGAAACTCAATCTGGTCTATTTCGCCTGGCTGAAGCAAAGCATCGGCATGGGCAGCGAGACCGTCGATACGCCGGCCAACGTCGCAACTGTCAATCAGTTGCGCGATTGGTTGCGCGCCAAGGGCTCCGGCCATGGCGAAGCCTTCGGCAAGGACGCGGTGCTGCGTGCGGCGGTCAACAAGGCGATCGTCTCCGACGATCACGCCTTGCAAGATGGCGATGAAGTGGCGTTCTTTCCACCTTTCACCGGCGGCTAACGCATGATCCGGGTGCAGCCAGAAGATTTCGATGTCGGTGCCGAACTTGCAGCGCTGGGACGCGGCAACAAGAAAATCGGCGCGATCACCAGTTTCGTCGGCCTGGTGCGCGATCTATCCGACGGCAGCGATGTCGCGGCCATGACGTTGGAACATTATCCCGGCATGACCGAGCAAGCGCTGCGCGACATCGAAGCCGAGGCACGCAAACGGTGGCAGCTCGAGGACGTGCTGATCG
>JBBSNV010000579.1:0-1752 GCA_038260375.1 Reyranellales bacterium | reverse complement strand
GTGGCGGCGGCGGCGGTGGTTACGGCGGCGGCGGCGGTGGCCGCGACTCCAACTACTAAGCGTCTTCAATCAGAATCAAAAAACCCCGGCCTTCGCGCCGGGGTTTTTCATTGTCAGATAGCGTACTGCATCAGATGCCGAGCAGTTGCTTGCGCTGCGGCACGGCGAACACCTTGCTCGCCGCCAGCCGCGGCCAGGCACGATCAAGCCGCTTGGCCAGTTGCGGCAGGTGACAGGTCGGCACCGCGGGAAACACGTGATGCTCGATATGGAAGAACATGCCGTAGAACACGGCATTGGCCAGGCCCCAGCGCGAGGTGCGCGCCATGGTCTCCTCGCGCGGACAATCGTGATGCACGGTCCAGACGCAGAAGAAGGCGGTGAAGCACTCGCCGGCCAGCATCGCAAGCGCATGATATTGCAGCGGCCAGAAATCAAATACGCCGAACACCAGCCCACCCCACGCCGCCATGGCGCCCAACTCGAGCGCGACCCACCGCTTGGTATCGGCGTCGCCCAAACGCAGCGCCGTGCCGATCAGGTGCAACGGAAAGATCGGGCCGTAGAGCAAAGCACCGGCCGCGCTCATCTTGGCGCTATCGGCTTCGACGTCGCCCTCGGCCAGGCATAGCCGGTGATGGCGCAAATGATTCCACCGCACCGCATGCATGGCGTTCATCATCAGCACGCTTTGCACCAGCATCACCGCGTGATTGGCCCAGCGCGGCAACCCTAACGCCGAGTGATAGGCGTCGTGGATTTGGCGCAGACCGGTCAGAAAAAACATGAAGCTGCCCAGCAGCGCCAGCGGCAGCCAGCCCAGTCCCGCCGCCGCCAGCGACACCGTTAGCCAGGGCAGCGGATGGATCAGCTCCTTGAGGGTCTCCCTCCATGTCAGCGCGATCAGGTCGCGCCACGCCACGCGCTTGATCCTTGGATCCCACATCAGGGCGGGCGCTTTCACTGTCTTGACCATTCCAGGCCTCCTGCCGCTGCTGCAGCGGCGGCTACTTCACGAACTTGGCGATACGCGCGCCGAGCTTCATCAACGACACCAGCTTGGATTGCGGCATGGCGCGCATCTGCTGGTACCACTCGGTGGTGCTTTCCATGAAATTCAGCATGTCGCCGATGCGAGCCTTGACCTCGCGGTCGGTGGTGCGGTCGTCCTCGGCATCGAGGGCGCATTGGCGTAGCATCGACAAAGTGGGGTCGATCTCGCGCGCCCGGCGCGCCTCGACGATCGATAGGAAGATGCGCCATACGTCTTTCAGTGCCGCGAAATGATCGCGCCGGTCGCCCATCACGTGGCTGACCTGGACCAGGCCCAGCCCCAGCAGTTCCTTCAGGCTGGTGCTGACATTGGAGCGGGCGATCGACAGGGTTTCGGCGATTTCGTCGGCCTGCAACGGCTGCGGCGACAGGTAAAGCAACGCATGGATCTGGGCCACCGAGCGGTTGACGCCCCAGCGCGTGCCCATTTCGCCCCAATGCAAGATGTAACGTTCCATCACTGGCGTCAGACGCATGATTTTCACTTCTTTCTGTCTATACAGAAATTACAGAATATACCGATTGCCGTCAAGCCCGCCTGTACCCGGTCATCCCAACAAATCGCGGGCTTGGCCGTATCAAATCGCCAAGCGACTTCTATAATCGACCGATCTGCTGCAGGAGGTGTCGCGATGCTTCGCTTTGCCGCCGGTCTGGTTGTCGTGCTTATTTTGGCGCTCTCGTTGGCGCATCCGGCCG
>JBBSNV010000578.1:0-1754 GCA_038260375.1 Reyranellales bacterium | reverse complement strand
ACCGAACAGCAGCCTGAGAACAACGTCTATCGCATCCTGCTCGAAATGCTGGCGGTGGTGCTGTCGAAGAACGCGCGCGCCCGTTCGGTGCAACTGCCGGCGTGGAACGAGGCCTTGGGCTTGCCGCGGCCGTGGGACCAGCAATGGTCGCTGCGCCTGCAGCAGATCGTGGCCTACGAAACCGATCTATTGGAATACGGCGACATTTTCGACGGCTCCGAACAGATCGCCAACAAGGTCGAGGAGTTGAAGACCGCCGCGCGCGGCGAGTTGGCGCGCATCGCTGCCATGGGCGGCGCGGTGGCGGCGATCGAATCGAGCTACATGAAACAGGCGCTGGTCGAAGCTAACCGCACGCGCATCGCTGCCATCGAATCCGGCGAACAGATCGTGGTCGGCGTCAATAAATTTACCGAAGCGGAAGCCTCGCCGCTTTCGACCGGCAGCGATTCGATCATGACGGTGGACGAAGGCGTCGAGCGCGAACAAATCCTCAATCTGCGCGCCTGGCGCAACGCCCGCGACAATGACGCGGCCAAGCAGGCGCTCGACGATTTGAAAGCGGCAGCCAAAGAGGGCCGCAACGTCATGCCAAGTTCGATCGTTTGCGCCCATGCCGGCGTTACCACCGGCGAATGGGGCCAGGCGCTGCGCGAGGTCTTCGGCGAGTATCGCGCGCCGACCGGTGTGGCCACCGCCGCCGCGATGAGCAGCGAAGCCCTGAAACGGGTGCAGGCCGAAGTCGAGCGCCTGTCACGGCGTTTGGGTAGTCAGCTGAAAATATTGGTCGGCAAGCCGGGATTGGATGGGCACTCCAACGGCGCCGAACAGATCGCAATGCGGGCGCGCGATGCCGGCATGGCGGTGGTCTATGAAGGCATTCGCCTGACGCCCACTCAAATCGTCAGCGCCGCACAAAAAGAGGCGGTGCACATCGTCGGCCTGTCGATCTTGTCGGGCAGCCACGTGGCGCTGGTCAAGGAAGTGATCGACGGCATGCGCCAGGCCGGCATTGGCCACGTGCCGCTGGTGGTGGGCGGCATCATCCCATCCGAAGACGCCGAAGAATTGCGGCGCGCCGGCGTGGCCCGCGTCTATACGCCCAAGGACTACGACATCACCGCCATCATGCGCGACATCGTGGGCGTGGTCGGAAGATCGAACGAAGAAGCAGCTTAAGCGCTGATCACTTCCGCAATCGCCAGCAGGATCAAGCCGGCGGCGATGCCCAGCGCCGCTTTGCCGGTGCGCAGGCTAATCAACACCGATGCGACGATCGCGGCCAGCACCAGCGCGCCCGGCAGCACATTCTGATTGGCTGCGCCCAGCAGCGCGGCGGGAAAAATCAACGCCGTCAACAATCCCGCCGGCAACAGATCCAGCACCATCGTGACACGCGGCGAGCGCGGCACGATGCGCCAGATAAACGGCAGCGCCTTCATGGCGAATAGCGCCACGCCCAGGATCGCGATTTCGAGATACTCGCTCATCTCCGCCGGGCCCAAACCGCGGCGGCCAACAGCACGACGGCAACGGCCAGCGGCGCCGCCACCAGCGGCCCCAGGCGATACGGCATAGTGGCGAACGCCAACCCCAACGTGCAGGCCAAGGCCGCGACGCCCAATCGTTTGCGGTCCTTGAGCAAGGCGGCGATCACCGGCGCCAGCACGATCGCCGGCACCGCGTAAGCATGCTTCAGCGGCGGCAGTTGCGACGCCAGCAACGCACCGACCGTGCAAGTGAGAAACCACGTT
>JBBSNV010000577.1:0-1755 GCA_038260375.1 Reyranellales bacterium | reverse complement strand
GTGTTCATCACCACCCATCTGCCGACTTATCTGGCGATCTGCGGCGTCGATCCAAGCGTGGGCGCCCAAGCTCTGGCCTTGATCGGCTTGTTCAATGTCGGCGGCTCGTATCTGTTCGGCTGGTTGGGCGGGCGCTATTCCAAGCGCGTGCTGCTGGGCGGCATTTACGTGCTGCGCTCGCTGTTCATCACGGCCTATTTCATCATGCCGCCGACCGCGACCTCGACCCTGATCTTCGCCGCCGCCATGGGCACGTTGTGGCTGGGCGTGATCCCGCTGGTCAGCGGCTTGGTAGTGCAACTGTTTGGCCTGCGCTACATGGCGACCATCTCCGGCATCGCCTTTTTCAGCCATCAGGTCGGCTCGTTTGTCGGCTCCTTGGGCGGTGGTTTGATCTACCAATGGCTGGGGTCGTATGATCGCGCCTGGCAAATCTCGGTAGTCATTGGTTTAATCGCGGGATCGATGCAGATGCTGATGAACACCACGCCCAGCGCGCGCATTCAGCGCGAAACGCGCGAGGCTTTAGCTGCCGCCTGAGCTCAGCCTGCTAGCGCGTTGCCGCGCACCGCCCAGCCGGTCATGCGCCGCTCGAACCAGGCGCAGATGCCGTACATGGCGATGCCCATGGCGGCGATAATGATTAGGCCGGCAAACACCAGATCGGTGCGGTAGTCCGAAGCGCCGCGGATCATCACGTAGCCGATGCCGTTATTGCCGCCCACCGTCTCGGCGATCACCGAACCGATGAACGCCAAAGTAATCGAGACTTTCAGGCTGGCGAACAAATAGGGCATGGCGCGCGGCACGCCGACCTTCCACAGGATTTCCAGCTTGGTTGCGCCCAAGGAGCGCAACACGTCGCGCATCTCGGGCTCGATGGTGGCGATGCCGGTGGCGACATTGACGGCGATGGGGAAGAAGGAAATCACCCAGGCGGTGATCACCCCGGGCCAGAAGCCGATGCCGAACCAGATGATCAGGATCGGCACCACCGCCACTTTGGGCACGGCGTTGAAGCCGACCAGCAGCGGATAGAGACCGGAATAGATCAAGGCCGAGGCGCCGATCGCCAAGCCGATCAACAAGCCGGTGGCGATGGCCACGGCAAAGCCGATCACCGTGGTCATCAAGGTGAACGACGCGAACTCCATCAGCAGGCCGAAATTCTTGAACATGACCGTGAACACGGTGCTGGGCCGCGGCAGCAAAGTCTTATCGATATTGCCGAAATAGGTGCCAGCTTCCCACAGCAGCAGGATCGCGGCCGTGACCAGCCACGGCATCAGGCGCAGGAGCACGCGTTGGGACATCATTGTCCATGCTCCTTCTGAATCTGCGCGCGCAGTTCATGCACGATATCGACGAAATGCGGCTTGAAGGTGGTTTCTAGATTGCGCGGCCGCGGGAGGTCGATTTCATGCCTATAGAGAATGCGACCAGGGCGGCGGCTCATGACATAGACGGTGTCGGCCAGATACACCGCTTCGCGCAGATCATGCGTCACCAGCACGGCGGTGAAGCGCCGCTCCAGCCATAGCTGCTGCATGATGCCCCACAGCTCCTCGCGCGTGAACGCATCGAGCGCGCCGAACGGCTCGTCCAGCATCATGATCTCGGGCTCGTGGATCAGCGCCCGGCACAGGCTGGAGCGCTGTTGCATGCCACCCGACAACTGCCACGGGAAGCGCTCGCCGAAACCGCCCAATCCGACCGAGGCCAGCAGCTTCTGGGCTTTCTCGACGTTCTTCGCTT
>JBBSNV010000576.1:0-1764 GCA_038260375.1 Reyranellales bacterium | reverse complement strand
CGGCGCACGACACGTTCTGGGACTTCGCCTCCCTGATGCCCGAGAGCATGCATATGCTGACCTGGGTGATGTCGGACCGCGCCATCCCGCGCTCCTTGCGCATGATCGAAGGCTTCGGCATTCACACGTTTCGCTTTATCAACGAAGCGGGCAAATCGACCTTCGTGAAATTCCATTGGCGGCCAGTGCTGGGTGCGCAATCGGTGCTGTGGGACGAAGCGGTCAAGATCAACGGCGCCGATCCCGACTTCCACCGCCGCGATTTGTGGGAAGCGATCGACAGCGGCGACTTCCCCGAATTCGAATTCGCCATCCAGGCGTTCGACCAGAAGACCGCCGACAGCTTCGATTTCGATATCCTCGATCCCACCAAGCTGATCCCCGAGGAGGTCGTGCCGCTCGAGGTGATCGGCAAAATGGTGCTCAATCGCAACCCGGACAATTTCTTCGCCGAGACCGAGCAGGCCGCGTTCCATCCCGGCCATGTCGTGCCGGGCATCGATTTCTCCAACGACCCGCTGCTGCAGGGCCGGCTGTTCTCCTACACCGACACGCAGTTGAGCCGGCTGGGCGGCGCTAATTTCCACGAAATCCCGATCAATCGGCCGCGCTGCCCGATGCACAACTTCCAGCGCGACGGCATCCATCGCATGGACGTGCCCAAGGGCCGCGACAATTACGAACCCAACAGCATCGCGCCGGACGGTCCGCGCGAAAGCCCAGCGCGCGGCTTCGCCAGCTTCCCGACTCAGGACACCGACAGCGACGACAAGCTGCGCCAACGCCCAGCCAGCTTCGCCGATCACTACAGCCAGGCGCGTATGTTCTTCCGTTCGCAAAGCGAGCCCGAGCAGCGCCACATGATCTCGGCCTTCGCCTTCGAACTTGGCATGGTGCAGACCATGGCGATCCGCACCCGCATGCTGGGCCATCTGATGTTGATCGACCCGGCCTTGGGCAAAGCGGTCGAGCAGGCCATGGGCATGGAGGGCAAGGCCGACAAGATCACGCCGGCCATGGCGCCGCACGACATGAAGCCTTCGCCGGCGCTCAGCCTGTTGAAGAAAGCCAAGCCCACCTTGCAAGGCCGCAAGATCGGCGTGCTGGTGAGCGACGGCATCGATGGCGCGATAGTCGACCAGCTGCGCAAGGCGGTGGAGAAAGCCGGCGCCAAGCTAATGGTGATCGCGCCCAAGATCGGCGGGGTCAAGACCAAGCAGGGCCATTTGGCGGCCGATCACGCGCTTTCGGCCGGACCGTCGATCCTGTTCGATGCGGTGGTGCTATGCCTGTCGGAAGCCGGCGCCAAGCAACTGGCCAACGAGGCCGGCGCCAAGGATTGGCTGGCCAATGCCTTCAATCATCTGAAGATCATCGGCTTCACCCGCGAAGCGATGCCGCTGTTCAAGGCCGCCAATGTCGATGCCGCAGCCGACGAAGGCATGGTCGGCTTCGACGGCAAGTCGGGGATCGACGGCTTTATCAACACCGCCAAGCAGCAGCGCATCTGGGCGCGCGAACCCAAGCTGCGCAGCCCGGGGTAAGGCGATCTCTAAACTTGGCCCCTCTCCCGCCTACGGAAGTTGTGAAAGGTGATCTCTAAACTTTGCCCTTCTCCCGCAAGCGGGAAGTTTGCATAAATAGTGGTGTTTGTGATTCGATACTGTCCCATCACGGAGGTGTCGATGAGCGAGCGGAAGCTGGGGCAGTTGAGCTTGGCCGACGGACTGGTCACTCGCCGGCAAGGGCTGAACGAGAAGCTCG
>JBBSNV010000575.1:0-1769 GCA_038260375.1 Reyranellales bacterium | reverse complement strand
GGCCGTGGTGGCCTGCCAACCAAAATCTCTTTGGGTTGATCGAGTTGCTCGACCCAACGCAGCCATTGCTTGCCGGCGATGATATCGGGTGCCGTCTCGTCGCCGTCATCGCCCAGCAGCGCATCGAGCCGCGCCAGCCAGCGCGCCTTGACCGTCGGCGCGCCCTCGGCCCGTTCGGCACGGGTCAGGAACACCACCGGCGCGCAAGCCGCCTGCACGAAATCATGCGCCGCCAGACCGATCCGTCGCTCGGGCAACGGCAGGCCCAACTCCTCGCGCATCGGCCGCGTCAGCCACGGCCCGGTATCGACCAGCGGCGGCCAGCTGCCTTCGTTCAGCCCGCCCAGCACCATGACATCGGCACGCTGCAGACGCGCTTCAAGCGGACCCCAGATGAACAGGCGCGGATGCAGGCCGTAGCGCGAGCGCACCATCTGGCTGCGCGTCAGCTCGTCGAACAGGCCGGGCCAGCCAGCGCCATCGATCGGGCCGTAATCGGCACCGTCGGCGATCAGCTGCATTACCAGAGTCATGGTCGCTTCGCCGGCCTGGCCGCGCCACAGCGCCTGCTTGCCCGGCGACGTATCCGTGCCAGCGATCGCTTCGCCTGACTGCGCCAACGCCGTCGCCAGATCCGACACACTGGCTTTGCTGTTCGCCATCGCGCCGCGCAACGGTTTGAGCGCGGCATCGAGCCGCTCGATCAAATCCTCAAGCCGATGCAATACCGGCACCAGCTTCTTTTCGGTGGCACGGGCCTTTAGCGCCTGGCGCAACCCGTCGATGCCCGCGCCCGGCCGTGGTCCGCGCAGCAGCAACTCGTCGAGCAGCCGCGCGCGGTCGAGCAATTCGATGCGCTCCAGCCCCAGCGCGCAGAGCGGATGTTGCAGCAACGCCAACAGCGGCGCGGGCGCCAATTGGCTGTCCAAAGCCGCGCCGATCAGGCGCAACAACACCACCGGCGGCGTATCGCATAAGGCCACGCCGGCCGAATCGTCGATGGCGATGTCCCAACGTTGCAGCTCCGACGCCACGCGCCGCGCCAAATCGCGATCCGCGGTGATCAGCGCGCCACTCTGCGCCGGCTGTTCCAGCACGCCGCGCAACACCATCGCAATCGCCAAGGCTTCGTGCTGTGGCGTCGGGCAATCCAACCGCGTCATGCCGGCTAGCGCCGCCTTCGGCACGGCATCGGGCACAATATCGTCGCCCGCCGGGCGCAAAGCTTGCGACCACATCGCTACCCGCGCCGCCACGCCGCCCGTGATCGGCGACGGCCAGTCCGCCACATCTTGCGGCTGGCAATTCAATGCCGCCAGCAATTCGCGCAGACCGAATTGCGGATGGGTTTGATCCAACGCCTGCCACTGCCGGTCGTTGAGATGCCGGTCGAGGCCCGGCAACACCACTGCGCCCTGCTCCAGCGCGGCAATGGTGGTGAGCAATTCGCGCGTTGCCGGGATCGAGCCGGTCGAACCCGCGGCAACGATCGGATGCGACGGCGGATGCTCGCGCCATAATTTGGCCTGCGCGCGCAGCAATAAATTGCGCCGCGCCGCTGGATCGACCGCGCCGCGACTGTCCAGAATCTGCGGCCAGGCTTGCGACAGGATTTCCAGAAAGGTCAGCGTGATTTGCCAATGCTGAGCAAACCGCTCCGGCACGATATCGGCCAGCTTGTCGATGCCGACATCTTCGATCTGCAGCGAATCAAGCAGCTCTACGCCGCCGCCGGCCGACACGACCACCTGAGCACCGACGACGACCGC
>JBBSNV010000574.1:0-1779 GCA_038260375.1 Reyranellales bacterium | reverse complement strand
GTCGAGCCGCCGCGCCGGCGCAACGAGGACGTGCGCTGGGCGGCAAAAGCGCTGTCGTCGATCAGCTGGAGCTTGACCAGTTTGGCCACCACCTCGTCGATGATGGCGTCGATATTGGCCGGCACCTCGCCGCCGCGGCGCTTGGCGCGCAGCACGCGGTTCTGCAGCACGCGGCGCAAATTCTTGGTCGAGGCCGAGAACTTGCCGAGATAATGCACCGCGGCGTTTTCCATGCTCTTGGCCGTCAGCCGCGGCGCGGAAAATTTGCGCGGTCCTTTGATCTTCTTGTCGTCGTCCATCCCATTGGCCATGGCGGCAGCATGACATGCGGGTCTGGTCTCGGCCATTGGCCGGCGTAGGGCGCCGGAGTAAGGTCCAGCCCGGAAAAAAGGAAACGCTTATGGATCTTCCCCGGCAGTATGACGGCATCAATTGGCGCGGCCTCGGTACGCTTTGCTACAAGGAGACGCTGCGTTTTTTCGATAGCTGGACCCAGACCATCCTGGGCCCGGCGATCGGCAGCCTGCTGTTCTTGGCGGTGTTCGAATTGGCGCTAGGCGGCGGCACGCGCATGATCGGGCAAATCCGCTTCATCGATTTCCTGGCGCCGGGCCTGATCGTGATGTCGATGGCGCAGAACGCTTTCGCCAATTCGTCGTTTTCGATCCTGGTGTCGAAAGTTCAAGGCAACATCGTCGACGTGCTGATGCCGCCTTTGGGCGCGATCGAGCTCGCGGTGGGCTACACCGCGGGCGGCGTCGCGCGCGGGCTGACCTGCGGCACGGCGGTGGCTATCGGCATGGCGTTCTTCGTGCCGTTGCAAGCCTATCATCCGGCGTCGATTCTGTTCGCCGCGGTGTTCGGCTCGATGATGCTGTCCTTGTTCGGCGTCATCGCCGGCGTGGTGTCGGACAAGTTCGATCACATCGGTTCGGTGACCAACTTCATCGTCTCGCCGCTGGCATTTCTGTCGGGCACCTTTTACTCCGTGCAGAACCTGCCGCAGCCGTTCCATGAGATCGCGTTGTGGAATCCGTTCTTCTACATGATCGACGGCTTCCGCTACGGCATGACCGGGCATAGCGACGGCGATCCGTTGACCGGCGTCGCAGTGCTGCTGGCGATGGATCTGTTCCTGGCGACGATCGTCTATCTGTTGCTGCGCTCCGGCTACAAGATGAAGAGCTGAATTCGTTCGTCATCCGGAGCGAAGCGAAGAACCTTATCCCACCAGAAAATTTGTGGCAATGGCTCAAATTTGCAGTACAAGGTCCTTTGCTTCGCTCCGGATGGCGGGTGTTTTTGCTGCTGCCGCACTGCTGCTACTGGGTAGCTGCCAGCGGCTGGGCGCCCCGGCTACGCCCGGCGAGGCTACCCAGAACCGCCGCGACAACCGCCCGGCCTCGAGGTTCCGCGATACGTCCATGGCCTCACGGGCCATGTCGCCGGCACCGGGAACCTGCCCGCCGGCGCGCATTCGCTCGAGTTGCTGGGCCATCGCCCGCTGCTGCATCGCGAGCTGCATCAGCTGCTGCATCCCGCCCTCACCTTCCTGCAACATCCCCTGGCCCTGCTGTGCCATGTCGCCCTGCTTGCCGGCCATCTGCTGCATCTGCTGCATCGCTTCCTCGACCCCGCTGCCCGACTTGGACCCGCCAACCTTGTCCCGGCTGCGCAGCAACTGATACTCGGCCACGGCGTGTGCATCGACGGCGTCGCCTGCCTCGTCGGCCGCCTCGCGGAGGTTCGGACTCGCAGTTGCCACCGCCTCGATGGCTC
>JBBSNV010000573.1:0-1779 GCA_038260375.1 Reyranellales bacterium | reverse complement strand
CGATACGAACGGCTTGTTGGTCGCGCGCTGGCCGAGCATTCGTTCGAACTGAAATTGGGCAAGGTCAAAGGCAAGCTCGACGGCGTCGAATGGCGCCACGGCATCATCACCCTGACGCCGCGCCCGGCCGGCTGATCGCACGACAAAGCGCCAAATCCAAATCGGCAGCCATGCCCATCACGGCAATCCAGTCCGGGCGCGACAGCGCGGCCATTGCAGTCTCGGTCCGAGCCCCGTAGGAAGTCTGCGTGGAAGCGATTTTGATCTCCGCCGGCGCCGTGGCTTTGGCCGAAATCGGCGACAAGACCCAATTGCTGGCGCTCACCTTGACCGCGCGGTTTCGCCGGCCCGTGCCCATCATCCTGGGCATTCTGCTGGCAACCCTAGTCAATCATTTGTTGGCGGCGCTGATCGGTTCGCACGGCGCTGCGTTCATCGATCGCATCGGCGGGGCGCAGGTGCTGCGTTGGATCGTCGGCCTGTCGTTCCTCGCCATGGCGGCATGGACATTGATCCCCGACACGCTCGACGACGACATCGCCGGCAAGGACAAGGCGCCGCGCTTTGGCGTGTTCCTCACCACCCTGATCAGCTTCTTCCTGGTCGAGATGGGCGACAAGACGCAGATCGCTACGGTCGCTCTAGCCGCGCGCGTCCACGACGTGCTGGGCGTGGCGGCCGGCACCACGGTCGGTATGATGCTGGCTAATGTGCCGGTGGTGCTGTTGGCCGGCTTCGCCGCGCAACGCCTGCCGCTGCGCACGATCCGGATTGTCGCTGCGGTGTTGTTTGCCGTGTTGGGTATCGCCGCGCTGATCGGATATCCATGATCGGATATCCGTAACGCGCTATTCCAGGTTTTGCTGGATCAGCACCAAGCTGGGCGGCACAGTGGCGTTGGGCAGGTCGAAACGATCGTTGACCACCGGCAGCAGGATGGTTTGGTCGCCGATCTGCAGCCTCAAGGTCGCGCCCGCCACCGCGGTCGAATTCTTGTTGCCGTCCGCTTTCCACAAAACCAGGCGGCGGCCCTGCACGTCGTTGGGCTTGTCGGTCACCCAATCCAGCCTCACCTCGCGATAGGAATCGTCGATCTTGGCCTCGGTGCGCTGCAGCACCATCAGCTTTTGCATCGGCACCGCCGGCGAGGAGTATGAGATCAAAGCCAGCGCCGTCTTGGTCTTCAGCACTTGATCGTCGGTCGAGGAGAACACGCCATGCACCGCGACGTAGCGCAGGCCGAGCGCGCCGGTGTTGGGAATCTCGATGGTCGCGACGTTGAGGCCGGGCGAGTTGCCGCTCGAGGTGTACAGCACCTTGCCGGTGCCCAGCGATACGGCGGTGTGGCTGCCCATGGCGCCGCAACAGCCCGGCGTCGAAACGATCAGGCGCTGGTCGCGCAGATCGGTTTGGGTGCCGGGGAAAGTGCCGGTCCAAGAAGGGATTTCCTTGCCGTCGGCTTGTAAGCGAAACGCCTGGGCGCTGACCTGGCCTTGCTCGCCCTCGGTGGCGTTGGAAACGCGTAGATCGACCTCGTAGCGCAGGATAATGCCGCGATCGGCGGGCTCCAGCGGGTTCTGGAAGATGAAGGCGAACTGGCTGTTGCGTATACGCGCTTCGACCTTGGTGCCGTCGACCTTCACTTCAATGCTCGAAGTGGTTTCGCGCGGATCGCCGGCCATGACGGCCGAACCGGTCAAACTAAGAGCGGCAACTAGGACAAGCAGGCGGCGCGCCAGGCGCATGGGACACTCCGAAGGTCTTTATAACCCTCAGTAT
>JBBSNV010000572.1:0-1788 GCA_038260375.1 Reyranellales bacterium | reverse complement strand
TGGACGGACGCGCGCGGTACACGTGATCGTGAACACCGACCGCCTGGCCGCGCACAACCTTTCGGTGACCGACGTCCGCGCGGCGCTGCTGCGAGAGACCCTGGAAGTGCCCGGCGGCATCGTGCAGCAGGGCCCGCGCGAACTGGTGCTGCGCATCCATTCAATTTTGCGCCGGGTCAACGAGCCGCCCCAGGCGCCGCCGCTGCAAGTGGACGATGTGCGCTTCGGCAATCACAGCTTCAATATCCCGCGCGGCGAGTTGTTGAACGGGGCCAAGCGGGTCAAGCTGACCGAAGCCGAGATCGGCTTGCTGCGCGCCTTGGCCGGCAATGCCGGCGCCACCTACTCGCGCGAGGATCTGGCGCGGCTGACCGGGCCGGGCAATAACGCCCGCACCATCGACGTGCAAGTGACGCGATTGCGGCGCAAGATAGAGCCCGACCCGAAATTCCCGCGCTATTTGCAAACGGTGCGTGGACGCGGCTATCGCTTGGCTACGGACTGACGGAATTTGGACTGACGGAAAGCGGCGTATGATCCTGCAACGACCCTTAGACGAAGCTCCGGTCGCGCTGCCGCGCCAAGCGACGCCTGTACCGCAGCCGTCCTGGTTCGTGCGCTGGCTCAAGCAACGGCACGACGAGAGCAAGCTGCACGCTTTCGGCCGCAAGTTCACCAAGATCCTGCCCAAGACGCTGCTGGCGCGCGCCGTCATCATCATCATGGTGCCGGTGGTGCTGCTGCAGCTCATCACCGTTTACATGTTCTACGAGGCGCATTGGGACACGGTGTCGGGCCGGCTGACGCGCGCTCTGGTCGGAGATATCAATCTCATTATCGCCTGGCGCAGCGACTTTCCCGGCGAGGACAATTTCCGCTGGATGCAACAGCGTGCCAAAGAAACCATGCGGCTCGATGTCAGTTTCACGCCGGCCGCGGTGCTGGACGAGAAATCGCCGACCCGGTCGTTCTCGATCCTCGATCGCATGATGGCGCGCGCGCTCGACCGCTATAATTCGCGGCCCTATTTCTTCGACGCCCATAGCGAAGATTACGTCACCGTCAAAGTGCAGCTGGCCGACGGCGTGTTGACCGTGAACTCGCCGCTGTCGCGCTTGTTCAGCCCGTCGAGTTACGTGTTCGTGATGCTGATGGTGGGCACGGCGCTAATCCTGTTCGGCGTGGCGTTGCTGTTTATGCACCAGCAGATCGAACCCATTCGCCGGTTGGCGGCGATCGCGGAAAATCTCGGCAAGGGCCGCGATGTGCCGGACTTCCAGCCCGAAGGCTCGCTCGAGACGCGCCAGGCCGCCACCGCTTTCCTAACCATGCGCGAACGATTGCGCCGGCAAATCCAGCAGCGCACCGAAATGCTGGCCGGCGTGTCACACGATCTGCGCACTCCGCTCACCCGCATGAAGCTGTCTTTGGCATTGCTTGAGGGCAAAGAAGAAATTGCCGAGCTCAAGACCGACATTACCGAGATGGAACAAATGATCGAAGGCTATCTGGCCTTCGCGCGCGGCGAGGGCGACGAGGAGCCGTCCTTGGTCGATTTCGCGGCGCTGCTCGACGAAGTCGCCGCCGGCTTGCGCCGCGGCGGCAAGGATGTCGAATTGATCATCGACGGCGAACTGCCCGGCTTGGCGCGACCCTCCGCGATCAAGCGCTGCATCACCAATCTGGCGGCCAATGCCGCGCGTTTCGGCAGCACGGTCCAGATTACCGGCACGCGGCGCAAAAAGGCGATCGAGATCATCGTCGACGACAATGGCCCGGGCATCCCGG
>JBBSNV010000571.1:0-1793 GCA_038260375.1 Reyranellales bacterium | reverse complement strand
CTCTCACGATGCGTGCGCTGTGGTCGCAGTTGGCCCTGTTTTTCTACGCCGAGATCGCGGTGGTCGTGTTGCTGGTGTACTTTCCGGTGCTTTCGACCGGCCTGCCACGGCTGTTGCGGGGCGGCTAGTACTGCAACCCGGAAGTAGCGGAACATAGTGAAAGTGATGGATTCGTGCACGTGGCAAGGCGCAAGACGCCGGTAAGGCCCGGCGCCTTCACAAGGCTTGCAACGCGGCCATGGGTGCGAAGACGCGCTTTCATGTTTCGGTGCTTTCGGGTTGCAGTACTACAACTCGCCGTAGCTGTGCAGCCCCGAAAGGAACATGTTGACGCCCAGGAAGGCAAAAGTGGTGACTGCCAAACCGGCCAATGCCCACCAGGCCGCTACCGTGCCGCGCAAACCCTTGACCAGGCGCATGTGCAACCAGGCCGCATAGTTGAGCCAGACGATCAGCGCCCAGGTTTCCTTCGGATCCCAACTCCAGTATCCGCCCCAGGCGTCGGCTGCCCATAGCGCGCCGAGTACCGTGGCAATGGTGAAGAAAGCAAAGCCGACGGTGATCGACTTGTACATCACGTCGTCCATCACCTCCAGCGCCGGCAGGCGGCCGGCGATGCGTCGGCGCCCGAACACGATGGCCGCCGCGATCAGCGCAGACACCACGGCATAGCCGAACCAATAGCCGGTCCCTGATTCGAGCGCCCGCTGGCGGAACGCCACCGGCACGAAGCACAACGCAATTCCGAGCAGCCAGATCGGAGTTAGCCGATACCACCGCGACTCGCCCGCCTGCTGCTTGACCAGATAGGCAAAGGCCACCATCGCCGCCAGCGAAAAGGTGCCGTAGCCGATGAAGTTGGCCGGCACATGCAACTTCATCCACCAGCTTTGCAAGGCAGGCACCAGCGGCTGGATTTCGTGTGCCTGGCGCACCAGCGTGTACCAGAGCAAAAAGCCGACGGCCGCGCTGACCACCAGCATCACGAAAGCGCCGAGCGACCGCGTGCCGTAATGCGCCTCGAAGTACAGGTAAAACGCAGTCGTCAGCCAGCAAAACAGTACGAACACTTCGTACAGATTGCTGACCGGAATGTGGCCGATGTCGGGCCCGAGCAAGTGACTCTCGTACCAGCGCACCATGGTGCCGATCAGCGCCATCGTCACCGCGGCCCAGGCCAGGCGCGAGCCGATGGTCTCCATCGCGTCGCCTTGCTTGCCGCCGAACAACCCAAACCAGTAGAAAGCGGTGCTCATGAAGAACAACATGCTCATCCACAGGATCGCCGACTGGCTGGACAGGAAATACTTAAGCCAGAACACACTCTCGGCGCGTGCCAGCTCGCCCTGGTACGAAGCGATCGCCAGCAGCGCGGCGGCGGCCACCACCAGCGCCAGGCGCTGCAAGGGACGCCAGAACCAGCCAAGGGAAACAAGCGCGGGAACGGCAGCGACCAGGATGGCCTTTTCATAGCCGTCCATGGCGCCGGCATAGCGCACGAACGCAAACAGCCCGCCCAATGCCGCCAATGCGGCGAAGGCCCAATCGCTCCAATTGCGGCGCGAACGCCACGATGGATTCAGGCGCATGCCAAGAAGTGACGGGGCGATTTGTGTGGACGTGTTCATATTCAAAGACCCAGCAGCCCTGCCTTGAGCCGCTCGAATTCGTGGCCGCTGTCGAGCGTCTTTCGATTGACCGAAAGCGCCATCATGGCATCGCTCGATGCTTCGCCATTGTCCGCCGGCGCGAGCCAGACCCACAAGCGGCGCTCGCGCACATAGAGCATGGCG
>JBBSNV010000570.1:0-1809 GCA_038260375.1 Reyranellales bacterium | reverse complement strand
GGCAATCAACCCGGCCGAGCGCCGCGTCTCGTAGCCGGCACGGTTCATCATCGGAATCAACAGGGCCGACAACGCCGCCGTGTCGGCAACGGCGGATCCCGAGATCGACGCCATGATGATCGCCGCCATCACTGCCACATAGCCGAGCCCGCCGCGAAAGTGGCCGACCCAGGCCATGGCCAGGTTGACGATGCGCCGGCTCAAGCCGCCGGCGGTCATGAACTCGCCAGCCAGCAGGAAGAAGGGTACGGCCAGCAGCGGAAAGTTGTCGGCACCGTCGACAAAGCGCTGGGCGATGATCTGGCTGTCGAACGCCGGCAAGGCGCCAGTCAAGGACATGAAGCCCATCAGCACCACGCCACAGACCAAGAGCGCATAAGCGATCGGCATGCCCAGCGCCATGGCACCGAGCAGCGACAGCGTGAAAACCGCCACCGTCATGTCTGCGCTTTCATGTCCACTCTGACTTCGCCGGACGGCATGACGGCGCGATCTTCGGATTCGAGCACCTGGATCAGTTCCTCTTCCGAGACCTGGCCGGTGGCGAGCCGATAGAGCTTGGAGACGTTGATGGCGCCGATCACCAGCGCCACCACATAGCCGATGCCATAGACCCAGATCATCGACATCTCGACCACCGGCGAAATGGTGGTGGCGTTGATCTCGTGCATCTTGAAGGTGCCGATGAAAAACAGCGCATTGCACAGCAGCATCAGCAACTGGCTGGCGGCGAAGCACCATTGCTTGCCCTTGAGCGGCAGCCGCCGAATCAGCGTATCGACACCCAGGTGCGCGCCGTCGCGCATGGCCACCATGGCGCCGACATAGGTGAGCCAGATGAAGCAGTAGCGCGACATCTCGACCGACACCGTGATGCCGGAATTGAAGCCGTAGCACAGGATCACGTTGCCGAACACCATCACCACCATCGCGACCATGAAGATCACGACCAGCAGTTCAAGCAACTTGAAGAACCAGTCGACGGCGGTCTTGATCATGCTGCCATCGCCTTGAGTTGCGTCGCCGGCCGGCTGATCCTGGGAAGGCGTTTGCGCGAGGCCAGCACCGCGTCGATGTCGCGGCGCGCGCCGTCGATCAGGCGCAGCACAGCGCGCTCGGCAGCAATCGGACGCCGCGCCGCCACCGCATCGAGCACGGCGCGGTGCAGCGGCAGCGACAGCGCCGGGCCGTCCTTGCGCCGCGTCGAGATCTCGAAGCTGGTGCGCAGCAAGGCAGCCAGTGCGCGGCTCATCTGCACCAGCATGCGGTTGTGGCTGGAACGGATCAGTCCTTGGTGGAAGAGCAAATCGGAGGTGACGTAATCACCGCCGAAATCGATGGCCTGCTTCATGCCTTGAAAAGCTGTCTCCAACGCAGCAAGATCGGCCGGCGTGGCGCGGGTCGCGGCCATGCGAACCGCGGCCGGCTCGACCACCCGACGCAGATCGAGCAGGTCGCGCATGAAATCCTCCGACAGTCCGGCTTCGGTTTGCCAGGCGATCACGTCGGCGTCGAACCAGTTCCAGTGTTCGGCCGACTGCACCCGGGTGCCGACCTTCGGTCCACTCGTCACCAGACCCTTGGCGATCAGCGACTTGACCGCTTCGCGCACGACGGTGCGGCTGACACCGAGCGCCTCGCCGAGCAGCGGTTCCGCCGGCAACGATGCACCTGCCGAATGGCGACCCGCGACGATGTCGCTGCCGAGCCGATCGACGGTGTTGCCGTGGACATTCTTGATCATTGACTTATGGTCTGTCGGTCAGTCTGTTGGCCTGCCTGTACTGCCTTGACGACCATCGGCTTATC
>JBBSNV010000569.1:0-1825 GCA_038260375.1 Reyranellales bacterium | reverse complement strand
TGCATCTGGAGAATTTCGGCTCGGTCGATGACATCGCGCGCGAGAAAGCCGCGATCATGTCCGGTATGAGCGCCGGCATGAGCGGCGGCATTATGGTGCTCAATCGCGACAACGAACATTTCGCCCGGTTGGTCGAATTGGCCAAGCATTACGGCGTTGAACGTGTGATCGGCTTTGGCCGTCACCAGGACGCCGAGATGCGCCTGCTCGATAGCCTCCAGGACGCGGAAGGCAGCCAAGCGCACGTCAGTTATCGCGGCAACGAATTTTCCTATCGCGTCGGTGCGCCGGGCGAACATTGGACCTTGAACAGCCTGGCCGTGCTGGCTGCGGTCGATGCGCTGGGTGGCGACGTGGCCGCGGCTTCCCGCTCGCTGGCAACAGTAGCGCCGCCGTCGGGTCGCGGCGCGCGCCATCGCGTGACCATCGCCGGCGGCGCGCTGGAATTGATCGACGAAAGCTACAACGCCAGCCCGACTTCGATGCGCGCGGCGTTCTCGGTCTTGGCGCAAACCGCGCCCGGCCCAAACGGGCGTCGCGTTGCCGTGCTGGGCGACATGCTGGAGTTGGGCACCGATGCAGCCGTGCTGCATGCCGATTTGGCCGGGGCGTTGGCCGATGCGCGGGTCGATCTGGTGTTCACCTGCGGCAACCTGATGGAAAACCTCGATCGTGCTTTGCCTGCTTCGTTGCGCGGCGCGCATGCGGAAAATTCCGCCGCGCTGTTGCCGGTCGTCACCGCAGCGTTGTGCGCGGGCGATGTAGTCACCGTCAAAGGCTCGCTGGGCTCCAAGATGAAGTCGATTGTCGACGCCATTCTGGCGCTGGGCAGCTCAGACCAGCGCAGCAGAGGAGGGCAGGGCTGATGCTGTATCACCTGCTGGTCCCGCTGGCGGACGAATTCGCCTTCTTCAACTTGTTCCGCTACATCACCTTCCGCTCGGGCGGCGCGTTGATGACCACCCTGCTGGTCTGCTTCGTGTTCGGCCGGCCGCTGATCGACTGGCTGCGCAGCAAGCAGCAGCTCGGCCAACCCATTCGTGAAGATGGGCCGGAAACCCATTTGCTGACCAAGAAGGGCACGCCCACCATGGGCGGCTTCATGATCCTGCTGGCGCTATCGATCGCCATCCTGTTGTGGGCGGATCTGACCAACGCCTATGTCTGGATCGCGCTGCTGGTCACGGTCGGCTTCGGCGCCATCGGTTTCGTCGACGACTATCTGAAAGTCACCAAGCGCAATAGCAAGGGCGTGTCGGGCAAGCTCAAGCTGCTGGTCGCCTTTGTCATTGCCGGCATCGCCAGTTATCTGGTGATGCGCCTGGCGCCTACCGGGTTGAGCGGCCAGGTGGCGATCCCGTTCTTCAAAAGCGTGCTGGTCAACCTGTCCTGGTTCTTCATTCCCTTCGCCGCTGTGGTCATGGTCGGCGCCTCCCATTCGGTCAATTTGACCGATGGCTTGGACGGCTTGGCCATCGTGCCGGTGATGATCGCGGCCGGCGTGTTCGGCCTGATCAGCTATCTGGTCGGCAATTCGGTGTTCGCCAATTACCTGCAGCTTCACGCCGTGCCCGGTGCGGGTGAATTGTCGGTGTTCTGCGCCGCCATCGTCGGCGGCAGCCTTGGCTTCCTTTGGTACAACGCCCCGCCCGCCATGGTCTTCATGGGCGATACCGGCTCGTTGGCTTTGGGCGGCGCGCTGGGCGCGATCAGCGTCATTACGCGCCATGAATTCGTGCTGGCCATCGTCGGCGGCTTGTTCGTGCTCGAGACGGTTTCCGTGATCGTCCAGGTCGCCTCGTTCAAATTGACCGGCAAGCGCGTG
>JBBSNV010000568.1:0-1825 GCA_038260375.1 Reyranellales bacterium | reverse complement strand
ATCCGGCGGTCGCATCGATATCCAGGTGTTCCCGAACAGCCAGTTGGGCTCGGGCAAGGAGATGATCGAGTCGGTGTCCTCGGGCGCCCTGCAGATGACCACCGATGGCGCCGGCGCGCTCGGCGCCTTCCTGCCGCAGTTGTCGGTGATCGAGGCGCCCTACCTCTGGCGCGATGCGGCGCATATGGCCAAAGCTGCCGGCACGCCGCTCTTCGCCAAGCTCAACACCGACCTGGTGGCCAAGCGCGGCATGCGCATGCTCAACATCACCTATTACGGCAAGCGCCATGTCACCACCGGCAGCAAGGAAGTGCACACGCCGGCCGACATGGTCGGTTTCAAGCTGCGCGTGCCGCCGGTCGACACCTTCCGCGCCATGGCCGAAGCCTGGGGCGCTCGAGCCACGCCGATCGCCTTCGGCGAGTTGTACCTGGCGCTCAGCCAGGGTGCCGTGGATGGTCAGGAGAACCCGTTGCCAACGATCCAGAGTGGCAAGTTTTTCGAGGTGCAGAAGTACCTGGTGCTGACCGAGCACATCATCACGCCGCGCATGGTCATCGTCAACGAGGCGTTCTGGAAAGGATTGAAGCCGGCCGACCAGGAGATCATGAAAACAGCGCTGGCTGCCGGCGCCGACTGGCAGGACAAGGAACTGCTGTCTCAGGAGGCCACGCTGGTCGACACCTTCAAGAAGGGCGGAATGACGGTGATCACGCCGGACATCGCCGTCTGGCGCAAGCCTGTGCTGGCGACCGTGCCCAAGCAGTTCGAAGACAAGTGGGGTAAAGGCACCTTCGAGGCGCTGCAGGCGCTTTGACCGCCAGAGGCGGTTCGCTCGCGATCGCCTTGCTAGACCGCGCGCTCAGCATCTTCGCCGGCGCGCTGGTGGTGGCGCTGCTGGGCGCCGTCAGCGCCGGCATCGTCTTTCGCGCCGCCAACCATCCCCTGAGCTGGACCGACGAGGCCAGCGGCATGCTGATGGTCTGGCTCGCGTGCGCCGGCTGGGTGATAGGCACGCGCCGCAGCGCGCATATCCGCATCCGCTTCTTCCAGGACAAGCTGCCGCGGCAGGCGTGGCGTGGCACCGAGGTGGCCATCCAACTGGCGATGGCCCTGCTCGGCGGCGTCATCGCCTGGTACAGCGTGCATCTGATACGCGTCAACGCCGACATCGAATCGATCGCGTTGCCGTTGTCCAACGCCTGGCTCTATGTGCCGCTGCTGCCGGCCGGCTTGATGACGCTGGTGCAGGCGCTGGTCGATCTGAAGCAGGTATTCGCCGGCTCCGGGCCACAGCGCGGGGGCGCCGCACCATGACCGGTCTGATGCTCAAGATTTCCGGCGCCTGGCTGGTGTCGATCCTGGCCGGGTTGCCTCTTTTTGCATCAATGGCATTGGCCGCGTTGGCCTTCATGTGGGTCGGTGGCTTTCCCATCACCGTGCTGCCGCAGAAGATGGCCGGCTCGGCCAACTCGTTTCCTATCGTTGCCGCGCCCCTCTTCATCCTGATGGGCAATATCCTCGGCGCGGCGCGCATCACCGAGCGCATCGTCGAATTCGCCAGCACGGTGATCGGCTGGGTCCGTGGCGGCTATGCGCACGCCAGCGTGCTCACCAGCATCATCTTGGCCGGCATGGTCGGCTCGGCCGTGGCCGACGCCGCCGGGTCCGGCGCCATCGAGATACGCGCCATGCGCAACGCCGGCTACAAGCCCGAAACGGCGGCGGCGATCACGGCGGCAGCGGCAACCATCGGGCCGATCATTCCGCCCTCGCTGCCGATGGTGATCTACGGCGTCACGGCCGACGTGTCGATCGGCAAACT
>JBBSNV010000567.1:0-1831 GCA_038260375.1 Reyranellales bacterium | reverse complement strand
GCCGGAGCGGCAGAAATACCGGCTGATGGAATTGGAGCGCTGGCGCAAGTATTTGGGTGTGCCGTTGACCATCCATCCTAAATTCTTTCCCGCCAACGAGGCGCAAGCGGCCAGCGCGACTTGGGCGCTGAAGCTGGAGCAGGGCGATGCCGCAGCGTTGAAATTGGCGCATGCCGTGCTGCGTGCGGTGTGGGCGGAGGAAAAGAACGTCGCCGATCCCGAAACGCTGAAGGGCATCATCGCCGGCGCCGGGTTCGATGCCGAGGCGTTGATGGGCAAAGCGGCGGCGCCGGAGATCGCAGAGCGGCGCAAGAGCGAGAGCGAAGCAGCGATCGCGCGCGGCGTGTTCGGCGCACCGAGCTTCGTTTACAAAGACGAAGTCTTTTGGGGCCAGGATCGGTTGGAGTTTTTGGATCGCGCTTTAGCGGTCTAGCGCCACGCGCAACGCCTCGACCAGCGCTGCGCTATCGCCGAACGGAATCAATGTAAGGCCCGGCTGCGGCTTCAGACCGCAAGCCGGAGTGGCGATGACCTGCCGGCCACTAGCCAGCGCGGTCAGCAGGCTGCGCGGATTGTCCTCGACATAAGCCGGCTGCACCACGATCTCGGCCTGCAATGGCGTGCCGCGATGAATGGCGATGCCGGACCAGAACTCCGCTGCTTCGAGATCGCTTCCGCCGACAACCAACTCCAGACCCAGGGCACGCGCCCCGTCGCGCATTTCATAGGCACCCTTGCGGCCCAAAGTCGGGCCGACAAAAGCTACACGCTGCGTCGGCGCCAGTGCCGGCGTTGCAGGCTGGTTATGCCAGGGCAATAGCTCGGCTTTGCCGGCGAACAACCCAGCGACCTCGCTATGCGGCGTGACGATGCGGTCGGCATAGTCGAGCGCTTCGCGCTCGGCGCGCACCAATTCGGCCGGCGCGCGGAAATCTCCCAGGGTGGTGCTGTCGGGATGCTGCGCCAGCACCGCATCGAGCCGTGCTTGCAGCACATCCATCGGCAGGCGGGTCATTAGCACGGTCACTTGGCGGCCGCCCAAATCGCCGTTGCGCCACAGGAACGGCAACAAGGATTGCGCTACGCACAGCTCAGTGGCTTCGACCGGGATGCGCCGGGCCAGCGCTAATGCCAGAATTTCGGCATGGTGCAGCAAAGCTTGTTGGCGGGCCGCGCCTTGCGCCGCCAAGCGTCGCGATTGTAGGCTGCGCTGTAGTGTGACGAGTGGTGCGCTGTGGACCGCGTTGAAGCCATCGGTCGGCCAGGCATAACGCGCCATGCGCCAGCGCTGTCCGTCTATCGGCAAGGCCAACACGTCGTTGGAGCGGCGCGTGGCTTTTACGTAATCGCCGAACTCCGGCGTCATGCCGTCGAGCACAAAGGTAGTGCGATCCGATGGCGCGCTCGGTTTGATATGGCGAAAGCAATCGATCTCGTTGCAGGTGTCGCAGCTTTGCGCCGCACGATCGGGAGCCCGAAACGCCAGATCGATTGGCGACGGCATCGTAGCGATCGGTTCGCGCGCCACGAATTGCACCAGCAACTCGTTCTTATCCAATTGCACTTGCAGGCGCAAATCGCGCGGACTGCGCAAGCGCAGATCGACGTAGTTCCAAGCCACGGTGGCGTCGCGGCCGAGCGCTGCCTGCGAGCCTGGCACGATGCGCGAATGGGCGTGGCGCTCGACGATCTCGCAACCGGCCTGCAATGCGGCGTCGTACAGCGCGTTGGAGAGTTGGCATAGCCCGCCGCCCACCGCCGGCACCATGCAGCCTTGTTGCAGCATGCGGCCGGCGACATAGCCGCGCCGACGCGAAGCGCGGCCGATTTG
>JBBSNV010000566.1:0-1835 GCA_038260375.1 Reyranellales bacterium | reverse complement strand
GTGGCGGCCTTCCCGATCAGCATCGGCAGCGAGCAAGACCCGCTGCCCGTGGGCAGGATGAAAATCAAGAACGCCGCCAAGGACCCGGTCTTCACCTACGACCCCGAACTGCTGCGAAACGCCAAGCCGGACTGGCACAAGGTCGATATCGCGGCAGGGCCAAACAACCCCGTCGGTGTCTATTGGCTGGGACTGTCGAAGCCACATTGGGGCATTCACGGTACCCCTGATCCGGCGAGCATCGGCTCGGCCACGACCAATGGCTGCATTCACCTGACCAACTGGGATGTGATGCGGGTGGCGCAATTGACCAAGGTCGGCTTCGAGGTCGACGTGCGCAAGTAAGAACTTGATCCAAGCCTCCGGCTTGAGAATGCGCAGATGACTGTGCGCCTGCGTCGGCTGATCTGGATCGCCTTTGCGATCGCGGCACCCGCGTGGGCCCAGCCGACACAGGCAGCAGCGGCGGCGCCTGCGCAGCCGCCGTCACTGTTGATTCCGGTGCAGGGCGTGGCTGCAAACCAGCTTCGCGACAACTTCATCGAGAGCCGGGAAGGTGGCGCGCGTGCGCACGAGGCGATCGACATCATGGCGCCACGCGGCACGCCGGTGCTGGCAGCCGCCGATGGCCGCATTGCCAAGCTGTTCCTGAGCCGACGCGGCGGCATCACCATCTACCAGTTCGACTACGCGTCGCGCATCGCCTATTACTACGCCCATCTGGATCGCTATGCCGACGGCCTGGCCGAAGGCCAGGCGGTGCGGCGCGGCGCCGTGATCGGCTATGTCGGCAACACCGGCAATGTCGGCCCCGATGCGCCGCACTTGCACTTCGCTATCCTCCGACTCGGGCCCGAGCGCCAATGGTGGAAAGGCGAGGCGATCAATCCTTTCCCTTATCTGACGGGGCCGGCCGACGCCGAGCGCTGAATTTTTCGAGTACGCTTTTTGGCCTCCGCTGCCTCGCGCGCGGCATCGGCCGCGGCCGTCCAGGCAACGAACTCTTGCGGCGTCTCCAACGTCACACGGCCCAGGCCGCCGCTTCGAAATTCGGTGAATACCACCTCGGCGGCCTTTTGCAGATCGACCTTGGCACCGGCCAGCAGCGCGCCGCGGCGCCTGCCGATGGCTTCGAGCAGCGCCTCGTCGGCCATGTCGGCCACGGCGGCCGTGCCGGTGAACGCTGAGTGGCCGCGATCGGCTGCAACACCATCGATGCGAAATCGCGCGGCCAGCGCGCCTGCATAGTGGCGTTTCAGATATTCGAGCAACGCCAGCGCCACCGCTTCTTCATCGAAAGCGTTGCGGCCGACCGCACCGCTGGCCGCCAGCCGCTCGCCGCTCTCGGGCGCGGCAATGCGAGGCCACAACATGCCCGGCGTGTCCCACAGATAAAAGTCGTCGGCGAGCACGATGCGCTGTTCCAGTCGCGTGCTGCCGGCCTCATCGGCGGTCTTGGCCTGATGCTTGGCGCTCAGCGTATTGATGAACGTGGATTTGCCGACGTTCGGCACGCCGCACACCAGCACCCGCAAGGGCTTGGCCATGCCGCCGCGCTTCGGCGCCAGTGCGCGGCAATGCGCGACCAACGATTGCCGCAGCTGCGCCGGCGCGTGTGACGCGTCGATCGCCAGTGCGCCGGTGGTGGCTTGCGCTCGGTAGTGCGCGAGCCATTGCTCCGTTCGTTCCGCGTCAGCCAGGTCGCACTTGTTCAGCAACTTGAGCCGGCCGGCGCCGACGCGCGCTTCGGTCAATGTTGCCAGCAACGGATTCGCACTCGAGCCCGGCAAGCGCGCGTCGAGCAGCTCGACCACCACGTCGATCGCCGCCATGCG
>JBBSNV010000565.1:0-1838 GCA_038260375.1 Reyranellales bacterium | reverse complement strand
TTCTCGACCTTCTGGCCGTGCTCGTCGGTGCCGGTCAGGAACATCACGTCGTAGCCGTCCAAGCGCATGAAGCGGGCGATCACGTCGCAGGAAATGGCCTCGTAAGCGTGCCCCAGATGCGGCGGCCCGTTGACGTAGGAAATCGCGGTGGTGATGTAGAACGGCTTGGCGGCAGACATTACTAACTCCGTGGCTCGCCCGGTGTCCGGCGTATGCGAGCCTAGAGCCGCGCGGCGGCTTCCAGAGCGAGGAAACTGCCGAGCACCACCTGCTTGCGGTCGAGATTGACGGCGTCGGCCCGGGCGAAAAGTTGGGCGATCTTTTCCCATACATCGACCCAGCGATCAAGGCTGGCTGCGGCTTCCAGCTTGGCGCGGATCGCGGCGTCGCCAGGCAATATTTCGACGGCGCCTTCGCCCCTAGCACCCGAGCGCACCATGGTCTCCAGCCACCAGCCCAGTACGAAACCCAAAGTGCGGAAGTCGCCATCGGCACCGGGCCGCGCCATGCGATCGGCCAAGGTATGCAACTTGCCGAGATCGAGTTTGGGCAGGCTACCCAGGATGCCGCTAACGGCGCGGAACAGATCGATGCTGCCGGCGGCGGCCAGTTCCAACGCGCGGCCCGGACTGCCGCCCGACAATCGCGCAAGTGCCAGTTGTTCGTCCGGTCCGAGATCGGGCGCCAACTCACGCAGGATTTGCAGCACCTGGTCTTCGGCCAGCGGCTGCAGCGGCAGTTTGCGGCAACGCGAACGGATGGTCGGCAGCAAGCGGCCGGGTGCGTGACTGACGACAAGGAGCACGGCGCGATCGGGCGGCTCTTCGAGAATCTTCAGCAGCGCGTTGGCGGCGTTGCGGTTCATTTCGTCGGCGGCATCGACGATGGCGATGCGCCAACCGCCTTCCCCTGGCGTCAGGCGCAGGAACGAAGACAAATCGCGCACACCATCGACCACGATTTCGCTGCGCAGCTTGCCCTTTTCGTTGACCACGCGTTCGACCGTACGCAGATCGGCATGGCTTTGCATGGCGACGCGGCGGAACACCGGCGACTGCGCCGGCACCGCCAAATCCTGCGGCGCGCCGAACAAGCCGCCTTCCCCGCCGCCGGCCAACAGGAAGCGCGCGAAGCGATAAGCCAAGGTCGCCTTGCCGATGCCACGCGGGCCGGAGATCAGCCAAGCATGCGGCAGGCGGCCCGAGGCAAAGGCATCGAGCAGGGTTTTCTCCGCCGCCTCATGGCCCAGCAGGATCTCCCGCTTGCGCGGATGGGGGATGGTCTCTTCGTCGTCGCTCGCTGCTGCCATCTTAGGGCCTGACACCGAGGATAGCGCTAATCGCTTCGCGAATTTAGTCCTGCACTTGCTCGAGCGAGCCTTGCGCGTCGATCAACCTGCAGCGATTAGGTTCGCCGTGGGCGATCTCGAGAAAGCCCTGGCGCAGGCGATGGTGAAATTGCACATCCATCTTCTCGTACCGCGTTTCCGCACCCGAACGAGCCAAGGCGCGCTGCAGACCGAACTCGACCGGAATATCGAGGATCAAAGTAAGGTCGGGCTTGAAATCGCCCACCGCTACCGCATAAAGCCGTTCGATGGCGCTGCGTCCCAGGCCGTGGCCATAGCCTTGATAGGCCATGGTCGAATCGGCAAAGCGGTCGGAAATCACCCATTCGCCACGCTGCAGCGCGGGCCATACCGTCTTAGTCAGGTGATCGCGCCGGGCGGCGAAATGCAGCAAGGCTTCGGTCATGGCGTCCCAGCGATCGATGGCGCCCTCGACCAGCAGCTTGCGGATCGCTTCGGCGCCTAGCGAACCACCGGGCTCGCGCGTGGT
>JBBSNV010000564.1:0-1839 GCA_038260375.1 Reyranellales bacterium | reverse complement strand
GGGTTGATGTCGACGCCGATGATCAAATTGGCGCCGGCCATGCGCGCGCCCTGCAGCACGTTCAGCCCGATGCCGCCCAGGCCGAAGACGATGACATTATCGCCGGGGCGCACATCGGCGGTGTTGACGACGGCGCCGACGCCGGTGGTGACCCCGCAGCCGATAGAGCAGCTGGTGTGGAACGGCGCGTCGTCGCGGATTTTGGCGACCGCGATCTCGGGCAGCACGGTGAAGTTCGAAAAGGTCGAGCAGCCCATGTAATGGTGCAGCATCTGGCCCTTGTAGCTGAACCGCGAGGTGCCGTCGGGCATCAACCCCTTGCCTTGCGTGGCGCGGATGGCGGTGCAGAGGTTGGTCTTGCCGGACAGGCAGCTTTTGCACTGGCGACATTCGGGGGTGTAGAGCGGGATGACATGGTCGCCGACGGCAACGCTGGTGACGTTCGCGCCGATCTCGCGGACGATGCCAGCGCCTTCGTGGCCGAGGATCGACGGGAACAGTCCCTCGCTGTCGAGGCCGTCGAGTGTATAGGCATCGGTGTGGCAGATGCCTGTTGCCATGATCTCCACCAGCACTTCGCCGGCACGCGGTCCGTCGAGGTCGACCTCGACGATTTCGAGCGGCGTTTTGGGCGCGAACGCAACGGCGGCACGGGTCTTCATCGAGGCGGTTCCTGCTTTGGGTTCGGGCGTGTTCCTAGCGCGAAACGCCGCAGAACCGCATATCAAGAATTTGCCAAGCTTGCTTTTTCGTCAAAAGACGCGCATTGGCCGCTGGCGCGAAGGTGCCTGCAAGCGATCCGCGGTGCTTCGGCCCCCTCTTCGACCGAACGGTCCAACAAGCATTTTGCCGGACTGTTTCCGGCGGAATTTCTAAACGAACGTAAAGGTTACTGACATGGCCACTGGCACAGTCAAATTCTTCAATGCCACCAAGGGTTATGGCTTCATTGCTCCCGATGGCGCTTCCAAGGACGTCTTCGTCCACATCTCGGCCGTCGAGCGTGCCGGTCTTTCCGACCTCGCCGAAGGCGCCAAGGTTGTTTTCGATCTCGAGAACGATCGCCAGGGCCGCGCTTCGGCTGTCAATCTTTCGATGGCCTAAGACGCGCTTATGCCGAAAGAAGAGGTTATCAAGATCGAGGGCGTGATCGCCGAGATCCTGCCCGACGGCCGTTTCCGCGTACGTTTGGAAAACGAGCATGAAATCATCGCCTATACGGCGGGCAAGATGCGCAAGAACCGCATCCGCTCGATCGTCGGCGACCGGGTTCATGTCGAAATGACGCCTTATGACCTCGACAAGGGTCGCATCGTCTTCCGTGAGAAGACCGCGCCCATGCCGATGAACCAGAGGCGGTTTTTCCGGCGCTGACACGGCTGGATCCTTGGTGATCCGGAATTCGGAAAAAGGGCGTGGGGCTGGTCCCCACGCCCTTTTTTTTGTTTGTCATCCCAGCGAAGGCTGGGATGACATCAGCAGCCCAACTGGTCCGCCAGATCGATCAGGCTGGTCGACCGATATTCCCACGCCGCTTCATAGGCGAGGTCGGGCGCCGGGGCGCCGCCGTACTCCATCGGGCGGTGGACAAAGGCGCATTGCAGCCCGGCCGCGCGTGCCGCCGCCAGGTCGCCGTGATGTGCGGCAACGAGGCAGAGTTCACCCGGCGCGATATCGAGCGCCGCCGCCGTCGCCTGATAAGCGATCTTCGCCGGCTTGTAGGCGCCGGCGATCAGCTTGCGGCGAATCTGCTGCACGCTTTCGGCGGAGCGCAGATTGATGTCGACCACGATCCCAGAAAGGTCTTTGCCCGGCGCATCCGGCAGGCCGGCGCTGGCG
>JBBSNV010000563.1:0-1846 GCA_038260375.1 Reyranellales bacterium | reverse complement strand
TTGCAGCGTCAGCAGCACGCGATCGTCGCTGACGATGTCGGTGTAATGCGGATCGAGTTTCGACGTCGGGTAGTTGAAGCGCGGCTCGTGGGCGTCGCCGGTCGGCGACAACACCGGCGGGAAGCGTCGCGCATTGAGCGCATTGCCGCCGGGATAGTCGAGCGGCAGGCTGAGGCAGAACGAGCGGCCTTCCTTCACTTCGGTCAGGCCCTGCCAGACCTTTTCCGGCGTCAGTAAATTGAGCCGGCCAAGTTGGTCGTCGTCGCCCCAATCGCCCCAGGTCGAGCCCTCGGGGCGATTCTTCCAGCGCTTGGCCATGATTTTCCCCTCATTTTATTCCCAAACCTATTTGGCGCCATGATCGGCAAATCGCGCGGCCGTGACAACCGTATCGTTGTGCCGGCCGTATAATGGAGACACAGAGCGGGGAGAAATCGAATGTTGGAATTGTTGGTATTGCTGGCCACGGCGTCGCCCGAGGCGGCACAAGCGCCGGTGCAGACGGCGCAGGTGCAGGACGCCGCGCGTTGCCAACGCCTGGCAGCCTATTACGATCGCTATGCGCAACGCGGGGAGGGCTCGCTGCGCAATGGCGCCTTCGATCGCGCCATCGGCGGCGATTATTGCCGCCAGGGCCGTATCAAAGACGGCGAGGCGCTGTTAGAGAAAGCCATCGCGGCGCTGGGATTCGAACCGCCCAAATAATTGCGTTTGTAACGGTGTCCGTCATAACCTGACTGGGTGCTGCAGTAGGATATTTATTATGGACAGTCCGGCAAAGCCGCCGTTGCTGATCTCTTCTGGTTCCGGCGCGTGGATTGTCGTTGCAGCGATCGCCATTGCGCTGCTGCAAGCCGTTCCCGAGATTGTCGGGCTGGTCGATGCGTTTTTGCATCACAAAATCGTGGTCAATGATCTAGCCACGCATTACGCGCATGCCGACATGGCGTTCAATTGGCGAATCTCGCCGTATTATTGGGAAACTATTCGTCTCTATCCGGCGCGCTCGCCGGCGTTCTATCCGATCTTCGTTTATGCCTTGTTCTGGCCGTTGACCATTCTGCCGATGGCATGGGCCTTGCCCCTCTTCGCGCTGGTCGAAGCCGGCGTGCTCGCCGTGTTGGCTTGGTTGTTACTGTCGAAGATCGCGGCCCATATCGAAGGCGGGCGTTGGACCATTGCGATCGCGGCGCTGTTAGCCGGTGCGCCGGTCATTGCCTTTAATTTTTTCGAATTGCAGGTGAATCTGCATATCGCGTGTCTGATCGTGCTGTGCATGCTGTTGATATCACGACCGCGCAACGACTGGTTGGTCGGCCTCTTTCTGGGCCTGGTGCTGTTGCTAAAATTCTATTTCATCCTGGTGTTGGCTATTCCGCTGTTGCGGGGCGATTGGCGCATTCTGCTGACGGCAACCGCAGTCCTCGCCTTGGCCATCGCCGTCACCGCTCTGGCAGTGCCGGGAGCGATCTGGCGCGACTGGTTCGAATTCGCCCTGCATTCGGGTTATGCAATCAAACCTGCCGGCGCCGCCATTGTCGACTGGTATTACAATCAAAGCCTGAACGGTTACGTCGTGCGGCTGCTGGGCACCGGCAGCGTCGCGCAAATCGTTGCCTACGGCGTGGCTGCCGCAATCCTTGTCGTCAATTTCGCTGTGTTGGTGATTGAGCGTGGCCTGCCGCGTGTTTCGTATTACAGCAAAGCGCTGCTGACTTTGACCTTGGCGATTTACATGGTGGCGCCACTGACCTGGCTGCACTACCTGATCTATCAGATCGTGGTGGTGGTTTGGCTATGGGCCGATCTTTCGGCCGGCGGCAGGATAACGTCCTGGCGTCGGATC
>JBBSNV010000562.1:0-1847 GCA_038260375.1 Reyranellales bacterium | reverse complement strand
CTCAAGGGCGACACCCTGGCCGAGGCGGCGAGCCATGCGCGCGAATTGGCGGCGCAGAAGAATTTGGTGTTCGTGCATCCCTACGACGACGTTGCGGTGATTGCCGGCCAAGGCACCATCGCGCTCGAGATGCTGGCCGACATGCCCGACATCGAAACCCTGGTGGTGCCGGTGGGCGGCGGCGGGTTGATCTCCGGCATCGCGGTGGCGGCCAAGGCGCTCAAGCCCGGCATTGAGATCGTCGGCGTCGAGGCGGCGGGTTACGCCGCGCTGTACCAGACCTTGCACGGCAAGCCGGTCGAGGTCGGCGGCGACACCATCGCCGAGGGCATCGCGGTGCGCGATATTGGTGCGGCGCCTTTAGAGTTGTGCCGCTCCTTGGTCGATGCGGTGGTGCTGGTCGATGAAAGCGCGATCGAGCGCGCCATCGCGCTGTATCTGGAAATCGAAAAGACCGTGGCCGAAGGTGCCGGCGCGGCGGGCCTCGCAGCGTTGCTCAGCCATCCCGAACGCTTCAAGGGCAAGATCGTTGGCCTGGTGCTGTGCGGTGGCAATATCGACACGCGCCTGCTGGCTTCGATCCTGATGCGCAATCTGGTGCGCGAGGGCCGCATCATCCGCCTGCGCATCAAGATCCCCGACCGGCCCGGCGTGTTGGCCAAGGTCACCGCCTTAGTGGGCGAAGCCGGCGCCAATATTCTCGAAGTCGGTCACCAAAGATTGTTCGGCCATGTCGAAGCGAAATCCGCCGAGCTCGATCTGGTGATGGAAACCCGCGACCGCGCCCAAGGCGAACACGTCATCGCCCGCCTCGCTGCTGCCGGTTTCAAGGTCAAGCTGCTCGACCAAAGCCTGTTGGAAGATTGAGCTCAGCCTAAAAGTGATAGGCAAACACGGCGCTCAACGAGTATTGGTTGGGATCGCCCTTCTCGCGGATCAGCGGCGAATCGGTCACGGTGTCGAGCAGGCGGGAGTAATTGGCTTGCAGCAGAAAGCGCCAATGCGTGCCGAATAGATAAGCGCCGCTCACTGTAAAGCCGACATCTTTGAAGTTCGCCCCGACGTTAAATGTCTTGAAGCCCGAGCGCAGCGACTGGGCCGGCGTGATGCCGAAATAGGATTGCATGTAGCTTTTGCTGGCCCAGTTCAGATTGGGCCCGAACTCCATCAGGAACGATTTGCCCAGCGCCAGTTGGCCACGCGCGTTGAACTCGACCACCGCGCCGCCATGGCCGCCGGCGATGTCCTGGCGCGCTTCCAGCGAAATGTCGAAACCGGGCGGGTTGTAGTCGACATAGCCGCCGACCTCGACCGCCCAGCCGACGCGGTCCAAATGATGGAGAGCGCTGTCGTCGACCGGCTTGCGCGGCAGTCGGACGTTGCCGGCCAGACCGAAGCTCAAATGCTTCCACTTCACCACCGCCAGGTGCAACCCATCGTCGCTGCTCAGCGAAAACCGATCGTTCCAATCGATGCTGAAATAGGGAATCGGCATGGGCCGCAGCGAATCGGCGCCCTCATAGGTCGGCCCATAGAGGACGCCACCGCCTATGGTCACGTCCCAATGCTTGCTGAAATCCCAGTTCGAGCCGCCGAATTGGGCCAGCGCCGGCCGTGCCGTCACGGCAAAGGCCAGCGCTATTGCAGCGCTAAAGACCAGCTTTGCTATCGGGTTTCGCACGATTTTCAAGATCCCATATGCCTGTCGCAGAATAAGCGATAGCTATCCACCGGACAATGGCCGCAACCTAGCGTAAATCGGCGCTTTTCATGCTATATCGCGCCGGACTTTGCTCGCGTTTGCTTACGGTTTCGGAGTACCCATGTCTGCCCCCAGCGCCAAGAAT
>JBBSNV010000561.1:0-1849 GCA_038260375.1 Reyranellales bacterium | reverse complement strand
CTTTGCCGCCGCTTGAGGCGCTGCGACCGGCGCGGCAGTGCTGGCCGAATTCGGCTCGGTTCATTGGGTCGGCGAGGCGTTGGCCAATCTGCGGCTGCAGCTTGCGCTGGGTAGCGCGCTGCTGGCCATCGCGGTGCTGTTCCCAAGATTGTCGTGGTGGCGACGACTCGATCTATTTCTTATCGCCGTGGCTTTGACTGGCGCGCATGTGCTGCCGTTGTTGCCCTACATCTCACAACCACCGCCGTCGCTCTTGCAGGCTAGGCCAGGTGCGGCACCTTTGCGGTTGCTGGTCGCCAATCTGCACAGTTGGGCGTCCGATCTGGTGGCGGTGGAAAAGCTGTTGCGCGAGAGCCAAGCCGACATCGTGCTGCTGACCGAGCTGACGCCTCATCATCAGCGCGTTTTCGATGCCGTACGCGACCTTTATCCCGAGCAATTCGGCTCGCCGTTTCAACGCGACAATACTTATGCGGTGCGTATTCTGGCGCGGCCCGCCATGGTTACGGTGCTGCACCATCCAGTCGAATACGATTACCCGGTCGTTCAGGCGCGGTTTTGCCCGGCGATACACAAATGCCTGACCATGCTGTCAACCCACGCGTCGCGGCCGGGCCCCGATGGCCGCGAACTGCGTAACACCGTATTGCAGGAGATCGTCGTACAAACGCGCGAGGCGCTCATGCGCGGCGATTATGTGATCGCCGCCGGCGACTTCAACATCACCGCTTTCTCGCCCGACTTCACCATGTTCGCCGAGGTCGGCTTGACCGATAGCGCGCTGGGCCGCGGCTACCCTTCGACCTGGCCCTATTTCCTGCCGGGTTTGGGGCTTGGTCTGGATCAAGTGCTGGTTTCGCCGAGTGTCGGCGTGTCCGCCCGCTGACTGGGCCCGGACATCGGTTCGGACCATTATCCATTATTTGTGGAATTGAACCTGCCGGACGGGCGTTAGCATACGGTCCGGGTGGTCGGTCCTCGACACCCCCAATGGGAGGCAACGATGATTTCACGCAGAAACATGATGGTGGGAGTGGCTTTGCTGGCCGGCGCAACGGCGTTGACCGCCTGCCAAGACCATATGATGGCGCACAACAAGCAGCATTATTCGGCCACTCTGACGGCGGCCAGCGAAGTGCCGCCGGCCGCCAGCACCGGCAAGGGCACCGCCGATGTTTGGTACGATCCGGGCTCGCACACGCTTAGCTGGACCGTCACTTATAGCGGCCTGACCGGTCCGGCCACCGCGGCCCATTTCCATGGGCCGGCGGGGCCTGGCGCCAATGCTGGCGTGGTGGTGCCGATCGGCACCTCGGGCATGGGCAATCCGGTCACCGGTTCGATCGTGCTGGACGACGCCAAGGCGGCCCAACTCGCAGGCGGTCAGTGGTACGTCAACATCCACACCGACAAGAACAAGGGCGGCGAAATCCGCGGTCAAGTCACCGCGGCCAAATAAGCCGGCTTCCTTCGCTTCGATAGCGGCCGGGGCCTAGCCCCGGCCGTTGCTTTTTGGGGCCGATTTGCCGCGTCCCGGAAGGGGGAGGCGCAATGGCGCCCCCTGCCGCCATCGGCTAACGTCCTGGCATGGATCGGGATACGGAAAAAACTGCATCGGATTCGGAGGCTAGCGCTTCGTTCGGCTACCGCGAGGTGCCGCGCGCGGAAAAAGCCGGTTTGGTGCGCCAAGTGTTCGACAGCGTGGCGCGCCGTTACGACGTGATGAACGATTTGATGTCGCTGGGCATCCATCGACTGTGGAAATCCAATTTGATCGACATGGTGATGCCGCGGCCGGGTCAGGCATTGCTCGATGTGGCGGGCGGCACCGGCGACGTGGCGTTCCGTT
>JBBSNV010000560.1:0-1852 GCA_038260375.1 Reyranellales bacterium | reverse complement strand
CCTGATTGATGGCGTTCTCACACATAGGCTTCAACGGCGACCCCAATTTCGGAAAGACGAACCGCCCGTTGCCGCTCATCGCTTGCACTGCCCGAAGTATGGCGATGACTTGCCCTGACAACGGCACGCGGTGCGCTTGGCGCTGCTTCATGCGTTCCGCAGGAATCGTCCAGATAGCCCTGTCGAAGTCGATCTCGGACCATTCGGCCTGCCTGATTTCGCCAGGTCGCTGGAACACATGGGCGGTAAAGCGCAATGCCAATTGGGTCACCGGGTGGCCGCTATAGAGATCGATTGGTCGCAATAGGCCGCCAAACGTCACAGGGTCGATAATGGCCGCATGATGCGTCACCGTCGGCGCAACCAGCGCTCCTTGAAGTGGCTGCGCCGGGTCGGCTGTCGCTCGCGCTGTGACAATGGCGAAACGGAACACCCGGCTGGCGAACGAGCGCATGCGCCTCGCCGTTTCGCGATGTCCCTTGTGCTCGACGGCCCGCAACACTGCCAAAACTTCGTGCGGGGTAATCTCCATAACTGGCCGCTTGCCCAACGAGACAGAGAGTTTGGCCAGCAACCAGCGCGTCTTGGCGATAGTGACAGCCGCCTTTTGTTCAGCTTCCAGCTTCTGGATGTACTCTTCCGCAATCGCACTGAACGTGTTTCCGGCAGCAAACTGGCGGGCAATCCGCGCTTCACGCTTAGCTGCCGCCGGATCGCTTCCCGCTTCCGCCGCCTTACGCGCAGCATCGCGGCGTTCACGGGCCTCCTTCAAACCAACATCGGGGTAACAGCCCAGCGACAGCTTCTTTTCCTTGCCGTCAATCCTGTACTTAAGCCGCCAAAGCTTTGACCCGCCGGCCGTCACCAGCAGATACAGGCCCTTGTCGTCGGCAAGTTTGCGGTCAACAGCGCCAGCCTTGGCCAGCTTTATCGCGGTATCGGTCAACGCCATGAATCGCCCCTCGCAGCACATCTGCAAGACCGTTTGGAAAGGGCCCCCAAAAAGGCCCCCAAAAAACTGTGGTTGCCGACGAACAACGGCGAACACAGGCGGTCACTGCGAAAGCTAAACTAGCTGAATTTAAGGGTTTTTTCAATCCCCGGCGGCCGCTGGCGGCCGGGGTGATGGTGCCCGGAAGAGGACTCGAACCTCCACGCCCTTGCGAGCGCCAGCACCTGAAGCTGGTGCGTCTACCAATTCCGCCATCCGGGCACGGGGTAGGAGCGGCGGGTTAGGGAGCGGCGGCAGGCTTGTCAATCACAACTATCAGTTTCCGGCGTCGGCTCGCGGCGCAAAAGCGCCCGTTGCGCCAACTCGCGCCGCGACAGGCGCGAAAAGGCGCGTTAAAGGCGGCGCCATGACCGGCACGCTCTCCCCACTCGCCTCCGACAGCCTGGTGACCGTCATCGGCGGTTCGGGCTTCATCGGCCGCTACATCGTGCAGCGGCTGGCGGAGGCCGGCTATCGCGTCCGCGTCGTCGTTCGCAATCCCGATCGCGCCCTGTTCCTCAAGCCCCTGGGCGGCCTTGGCCAGATCCAGCTGGTGCGCGGCGACGTCACCTCCGATGCGGCGATGGCGGCGGCGTTCAGGGGCGCCGATGCCGGCATCAACCTCGTCGGCATCCTCGATGAAAAGGGCGGCCAGAAATTCGCCGCGGTCCAGGCCGAAGGCGCCGGCCGTGCCGCACGTGCCGCTGCCGCTGCCGGCATCGGCCATTACATCCAGATGTCGGCGATCGGCGCCGATGCCGCCAGCGCCGTGCCCTATGCCCGGACCAAGGCGGCCGGCGAAGCGGCGGTGCTTGCCGCCATCCCGACCGCGACGATCCTGCGCCCCAGCCTCGTCGTCGG
>JBBSNV010000559.1:0-1857 GCA_038260375.1 Reyranellales bacterium | reverse complement strand
CCCGATGCCTGCGGCCACGCGTTGCAGGCGGCGTTCGACGCGCAAGCCGACATGGATCGTATGAATTCAGGCCGCGAGGCAGCGGAGCAGCCGCCGATCCGCTTCGGCATCGGCTTGCATATCGGCACCGTCACCTACGGCAATATCGGCACCGAGGACCGGCTCGACTTCACGGTGATCGGCCCCGCGGTCAACCGCGCCTCGCGCCTGCAAGCCCTGACAAAAGAGGCCGGCGTGCCGATCCTGGCCTCGGCCGAGTTCAACGACTACTGCCCCCATCCGATGCGCTTGGTGGGCAAATTCGACATGCGCGGCATCGGCGAACAGCAGGAAGTTTTTGCCGCCGTGCCGCAATCGGGGAATTAGCAGTCACACTGTAAATAATTCTTTCGGCGATATTTGTATTGGGATTCGCGCATCGTCGCGCCGCCCAACCAAAGAAATTTCACCTCGATTGCAAATAGCTACGTGTTCGTTGCGATTCGCGAACGCTCGCGTATAGTATCGATACATTGTCAAACAGAGTGGTCGACATGAAACGTACTCCTTATAAGCAAATGAATTGTTCCATCGCTTCCGCCCTCGAGGTGGTGGGGGAACCATGGACGTTATTGATTATCCGCGACGCCTACCTGCAGGTGCGCCGCTTCGAGGAATTCCAGCGCCACCTCAACATTGCCCGCAACATTCTGACCGCCCGACTGCGCAAGCTGGTCGAATACGGCGTGTTGCAGCGCGTGCAGTATCAGGACCGGCCCAAGCGCTTCGAATACCTCTTGACCGACAAGGGCGCAGCACTATTCCCGGTGATCGTGTCGCTCAAGGAATGGGGCGACAAATTCGGCGACAAGTCCGGGTTCGGCCCGCCGCTGCAGTTGGAAGACAAAAAGACCAATGCCCTGATTAAGCCGATGCTGATCGACACCGTGACCAACCGGCCGATCGAGTTGGAAGACGTGCGCATGGTTGCCGGTCCGGGCGCCAATCCGCGCAGCAACGATTTCATGGCGCGACTGAACAATGAGCGCGATTCGGGCGCGCGCTCTCCGGTGAATGCCGAAACGCCGCGTCCGGTGGCGCGGGTTCTTTAGGCGCTCGGCTTCGGTTCGCTGTCTTTTTCGACGGATGTGGAGTCGCCGGCATTGAGCGTTTTGCCGTCGAGTTCCTTTTTTATCCGCCCCTGATCGTCGGCGGCGCGCTGGCGCTCGGCCTTGTCGCGGCCGAAGCTCATCCGATTGGCCGCAGCCTGGCGGTCGCGTGCCTTCTTGTCCCGCGCCTTGCGGGCATGGTTCAGGTTGACAAGGTCGCCCATAGACTTATCCCACAGCGGCTCATTCCCACTGCCGACATGGCAAAGACGCCAACGTCGCGCCCGCATTTCTTTGTTAGACTAAAGCAAATCGGCAAGGGCGCAACACGGCCCGATCACGAGATGGCGCACCGGATTGGCTCGCCGTCTCGCTACCGTCTCGGAGCCGAGTCGGCGCCGTTTGGATAGGCAGGAGCGACAAATGAGAAAAGTGCTTTACGGCCTGGTCGGCTTGGTCGTGCTTGTCGTGGCGGCGGCTTTTATCGTCCCCTCGTTGATCGATTTCAACGCCTACAAGGCCGACATCCAGCAAAAGGCGCGCGAGGCCACGGGCCGCGACCTGGTGATCGACGGCAACATTAAGCTGTCGATCCTGCCCTCGCCGCAGCTCTCGGCCGAGGGCGTGCGCTTTGCCAATCTCGACGGCAGCGAAACCAAGGACATGGCGCAGCTCAAGAGCCTGCGCGTCAGCGTGGCATTGCTGCCGCTGGTGTCAGGCAAGATTGAGGTGACGCAAGTCACCCTGGTCGGCGCCACCGTGGTGCTGG